>CBETWD010000050.1:0-12917 GCA_965539945.1 uncultured bacterium | reverse complement strand
AACCCTGAACCTTTGAACCCGTGAACGGTTTAAACACTTGATTGGATAATTTATGGACAACATATCAAGGGCCCGGATTCTTATTGAGGCCCTTCCCTATATTCGACAATTTGCCAACAAGAACATTGTCATAAAATACGGCGGCCACGCCATGGTGGAACAATCCCTCAAGGAAAAGTTCGTGCTGGACATCATCCTGATGAAATACGTTGGCATCAATCCGGTCATTGTCCACGGAGGCGGACCTCAGATAAACCAGATAATGGAGAGAATGGGGATCCGGTCTACATTTGTCGAGGGCCAGAGGGTTACTGATGATGAGACCATGAATGTTGTGGAGATGGTGCTGGTTGGTACTGTCAACAAGGAGATAGTGGGTCTTATCAATGGCTATGAAGGACGAGCAGTGGGTCTGTCCGGCAGGGATGGTGATCTTATACAGGCAGATCCTATGAAAATTTACAAATATACCGGGGATGAACGTCCGCCTGAAATTATAGATATTGGAAGAGTAGGAAAGGTTTCAAGTATCAATGCCGGGGTGCTTAAGGCCCTTGAGGACTCAGGATTTATACCGGTTATAGCCCCGGTCGGTGTCGGGCCTGAGGGACAGGCATACAACATAAACGCTGACCTTGTTGCCGGGGCCATAGCAGGTGAGCTTAAAGCTGAAAAACTTATACTCCTGACAGATGTCCCAGGGGTAATGAATTCGAAAAACGAGCTGATTCCATCCATGACGGCAGATGAGGCAAGAAAGGCCATGGAGGATCGTATCGCAACCGGCGGAATGATCCCAAAACTTAAGTCGTGTCTTAAGGCCCTTGGCAGTGGGGTTGATAAAGCCCACATTATCGATGGAAGAAAGGAACACGCCATCTTATTGGAACTGTTGACAGATACCGGAGTTGGAACGGAGATAGTCCAGTGACAATTCAATCACTCAGCTCCTCTGTTGCAAATACATACAGCCGTTTTCCTGTAACTCTGGTGCGGGGAAAAGGCTGCAAAGTCTGGGATGACAAGGGAAAAGAATATCTGGACTTTGCCGCCGGGATTGCTGTCTGCAGCCTGGGGCATTGTTATCCGGCAGTCACAGAGGCAATAGCCCGCCAGGCCGGGACCCTGGTCCATGTTTCAAATCTATACTGGACCATGCCCCAGTTGGAAACAGCACATTTACTCACTGAGAATTCCTGTGCCGACAGGGCATTTTTTTGTAACTCAGGAGCGGAAGCTATAGAGGGAGCCATTAAACTTGCCCGTCGCCACGGCCACCAAAATCGCGGCCCTGATTGTTATGAGGTTATCTGTCTGGAGGAATCATTCCACGGCCGCACCCTGGCAACAATAGCCGCCACAGGACAACCTGTATTCCAGCAGGGCTTCGAGCCCATGCCATCAGGCTTCATTCACGTCCCGCCCAACAGCATAACTGCTCTCAAGATGGCTGCCGGTCCGAGGACAGCCGCGGTCCTGATCGAACCCATCCAGGGAGAAGGAGGAGTGCGGCCTGTCAGTGATGAGTTTCTCCTTGCAGCCAGGGAAATCTGTGATCGCCTAGGTGCCTTGCTCATGTTTGATGAGGTCCAGGTAGGAATGGGAAGGACCGGGACACTTTTTGCCTATGAGCAGACCCCTGTGATACCTGACGTGATCTGCCTTGCAAAGGCCCTGGGAAACGGGTTCCCTATAGGGGCTATGCTTGCAAAAGAGGAGGTGATGTCCCACCTCCCCCCTGGGAGCCACGCCTCAACCTTTGGTGGAAACCCGGTGGCCTGCGCCGCGGCAAAGGTGGTTATTGAAACCCTGACGTCACCTGGTTTTCTGGACAGGGTAAAGGAGACAGGCACCTACCTGAAAACAGGTCTCGAATCCCTGGCTGGCAAACATTCGGGAAAAATCCTCGAGGTACGCGGCAGAGGGCTTATCCAGGCCATTGAATTCAGGAAACCTGTACCCGAGTTGGCCAATAAGCTCATGGAAGAGGGCTTCCTGGTGCTGCTGAGTCAGGAAAAAATACTCCGTTTGGTACCGCCCTTGATTGTTACTAAAGCGGAAATCAATGCCATGCTAAATGCGATTGAGAACAATATATGAATAAATCACCAAATCACCAAATCACCAAATCACCAAATCCAAGACATTATCTGACTGTTTCTGATCTGGCCTCTGATGAGATCCTCTTTCTTATCAACCGGGCCTTGAAGCTTAAAAAACACTACAAATCCGGTCAACCTTACAGACCTGCTATAGGTAAAGTCATAGGGTTGCTCTTTGAAAAGCCGTCTACAAGGACCCGTGTCTCATTTGAAACCGCAATGTTACAACTGGACGGCAACGTGACCTTTTTGTCTTCAAGGGACCTTCAGTTGAGAAGAGGAGAGCCCCTTAAGGATACGGCCAGGGTTCTCTCCCGGTATCTGGACTGTCTCGTGGTCCGCACCTTTGGCCAGGAGGTGGTTGATGAGCTTGCCAGGTGGTCGGACATCCCTGTTATCAATGGACTTACTGATCAGCATCATCCGTGTCAGGTCCTCTCTGACATCATGACTGTCATGGAGCACAAGGATAAAGACATCGGAGCCCTGAAAGTCGCCTGGGTAGGGGATGGAAACAATGTGGCCCATTCATGGATCCAGGCTGCAAGCAGGCTTGGATTTACCTTGGCCCTGGCCTGCCCGGAGGGATACGAGCCTGACAAAAAAATTTTGAGCAGGGCCCAAGCTGAGTCCGCAGCACCCATCACACTCACGACTGATCCCAGAGAAGCAGTAGAAAGTGCCGACGTCATAAATGCAGACGTGTGGGCCAGTATGGGCCAGGAAAAAGAGACCCCGAAACGCAGAAAAATATTTGCCCCATATCAGATCAACGAGGCACTTCTTGCCAAAGCCAAAACAGATGCCATTGTCCTCCACTGCCTCCCAGCCCATCGAGGAGAGGAAATAAGCGATGAGGTTCTGGAGGGGCCTCATTCAGTAGTGTGGGACCAGGCGGAAAACAAAATGCATCTTCACAAGGCCGTGCTGGAATGGGCCATGGAGTTGTAGGGCCTTATCAGGGACAGTCATGGGATTAATCCCGCCTGTATTCGGCGGGACTCACTCCATGTCGAACACCCCATGCCGGTGATTTCTGCTAAAGAATACCTGGACAAAGTATTAATGCAACTCAATGTAGTATATCCAACTTCTGACTTTATTGCCACGGGTTTGGATTTAGCGGCAACCACCACATATTCCTTTTATGATTCATTGATAATTTCGGCAGCCCTCAAAGCGGATTGTTCTGTGTTGTATACTGAGGACATGCAAGATGGACAAACAATACGAAATCTGTCTATTGTAAATCCTCTTAAATCAAACGAGTAGAAAAATATCCACAAAATTAGAATGTGATTACACTGCAAACAGAGGAAATAAAAATGGGAAATCCTATAGAAAACAACATTACAGCGATTCTGAATACAGTGATAAAAGTCGTTACAAACCCTGTGGGGTTTTTCCAGGGTATGCCCAAGACCGGAGGGTTTGTGGAACCGCTTATTTTTATGGTGTCGATGGGGGTTGTCGCAGGGATTATTCGAGCTATTTTGGCAATTGTCGGGGTTGGTTTTGCGGTATCGTTTTCCATGGCGATTGCGTCGATTATCATCGTTCCGATTTTCGCGGGCATATTCGGGTTCGTGGGTGCTGCAATCCTATTCATCATTTGGAAGATAATGGGATCTCAGCAGTCCTTTGAAACGGCTTACAGGTGTAGTGCATATTCAGGAGGAATCGTTCCCATAACCACAGTGATGGGAGTCATACCTTTCTTAGGACCCGTCCTGGGACTTATTTGGATGACGTACCTGCTAATTGTTGCGAGCGTAGAGGTTCACAACCTTAATCAGAAAACCGCATGGATTGTCTTTGGAGCTATCTGTGCCGTCTTTGCCTTGACCAGTACCTGTTCCCAGTTTGCTGCAAGAAGAGTAACCAACGAGATGAGCAAATGGGAAAATCACATGGAGCAGAAAGAGGACATGACACCCGAAGAGGCAGGCAAGGCAATGGGAGAGTTCCTGAAAGGCTTGCAGGAGGAGGTAGGTAAAGAATAAATACATTTTATGAACGTTTGTTCATATATCAAGGCATTTTTTCGCTTAACTAGATGTTACTCCCTGCAGGCCCCGCACCTATCACATATTTCAGGAATACAAAAAGCGGTTTGCTTGGCCCTTGATGCCCTGTTCCACTCTTCCCGCAAATATTCTCTGCGCACTCTGTGGCCCACGACTTCCCATGGAAAATTCATGTCCCTACCCTGGGTTTTGTAATACATATCGACTGAAAGGCCGGCCTCTTTCATGGCCTTGCTCAAGGTGACTCCTCTGAGCGCCACTGCCTCCAGAACAGGTGCAAGCCTCCTGTCACCTCTGCTCAGTATTGTCTGAAAAACGGCCTCACGCACAGAGTCCGGTTGCAACTTCACATTGGGCAGACGACGCAGACCTTTTTCCAGTATTCGCCTTCTATGTTCAAGTACTGACTTTTTTACAGCCCCGGCCCACTGCATCGGAGTCCATGCCTTTGGCACAAAAGTACTGACTGACACTGTTATAGAGCCCAAATGACCCCTTGATCGACCGATTGGTCTGACAGTACGACGGATTTTATCAACCAGATCCACGATACTGTGGACGTCTTCATCGGTCTCAAAAGGCAAGCCCAGCATGAAGTAGAGTTTCAGGTTCGGAATTCCGCCTGATACAAGTGTCTCTGCAGCCCCCAGGATTACATCTTCATTAAGATTTTTGTTGATGACCTGCCTCAGCCGTTGAGACCCTGCCTCCGGTGCAATAGTTGCCAACTTGGCATCCGAGGCCTTGAGGAGGCGGACAAGGTCCTGAGTAATATCATCGGCCCTGAGGGATGAAAAGGCGAGCTTCAGTCCTTCGTCCAGGAGCCTTCTACAAAGTTGTTCGATCTCCTCCCTCCCAAGAAACTCAAGGCCGACCAGCCCTACCCGGTCAGTATCCTTGCGTTCTTGAAGTGCAGCATTAAGGCAGTCAAGGGGCCATTGTCTTGGAGGTCGATATACAAAGCCCGCAGCACAGAACCTGCAACCCCTACCACACCCCCTGGCAAGTTCTATTAAAAACATATTGGAAAAAACCGAATCCGGGCTGAGGATCCTGGTATGCGGAACCGGCGGAGTTTGAATTTGGGAATTTGGAAAAAAGATGGCTGGAACAACAGGAAAAGGAGAGCCTTGCTCATGCTCCCACTCGGCCAGATCCCCTGAGGCATTATAAAGAGGCCTGTAAAATCTTGGGACATAGACCCCGGGAACATTGTCCGCAAGCCGTTTTAAGCGTTCAGTTCTTGAAAGGCTATGGTCAGTGAGCTCAGACAGACATGAAACAAAGGCCCCTGAAATGGCCTCGAAATCGCCAAGAAGAAAGGCATCCACAAAAGGGGCTATGGGTTCAGGATTGATCTGGGTGGCAATCCCTCCTGCCAGCACGATTGGTTCCTGATCCAGACGATCTTCAGACCTGAGAGACAGCCCTGCTGCTTCCAGGGCCTTTACCATGTTTTGATAATTGGACTCAAAGCTTACTGAGAAGAGTAAGAGATCAAAGTCCTTCAGAGGTCTGGAAGATTCTTCCGAAAGCCAGGAAGAATAGGGAATTTGGTGATTTAGTGATTTAGTGATTTGGTGATTTGGCACAAAAAATCTCTCGGCCACCACCCGGTCTTCGGCATTAAGCCTGGCATAGACCGACTGGAGGCCGAGATTGGACATGCCCACAGAGTAGGCATCAGGAAAGATCAGGGCAATAGAGGTACGACCGACCCATTTCTTCCGAATAGCACCTTTCTCATTCCTCGGATTCCTGTTCCATTTTGGCGAGGTCTTCAAATCGTAGATCTATTCCCAGTATACCGACAATCTCATCTTCATCATTGCGGATTGGGCCTGACACTGTAATACAGAGAGCGCCGGTGATCCTGGATGTATAAAATTCACTGACATGGATCTCGCCATCCTTTATGGGCTCAATAAACCAGGGACGGGCGGAAAAATCGCTATCCAACTGGTAGTTTGCATATTTAGCCCTATCTTCTAGATGAGTAAAGTTCTGGGTGATCTTGCGTCCGTCTGCATTCACCACGTAAAGGAACTGAATAAAAGGATTATCGTCAAGGATTTGGATAAAAATGGGCTTTGCAAGTTCAGGATCCATGGATAGTATCTCTTTACGATCTATCAGGTCTTCCACCAGGTGGAAGGCCAGTTCATGGGCCTTGAGCTTCAGCTTGTCAAACTCGGAAATAAAGAGCTCGGGCAGGTACTTTCTGGCAAGGATATGCATCTCTTCATTTGACATGGAGGTAACCCTGCCCTGCTCATACTCTCTCATAACCTGCTTGTATACCCGCACAACTCCAGGATGACGTTTATCAATCCTTTGTTCACCATCCAGTTCCCTGTGTGCATTTATCCAGTGTGCGATGCCTGCCGTACCGGACTTGTCGGAAATAATGACAGCTACCGGCCTGCCGAGGATCTTGCCCGTGTCGAATATATTGTAAATTTCCTCGTTCTTGAGCAGACCGTCTGCATGTATGCCCGCACTGGTGGCGTTGAAATTCTCACCGACCAGGGGATAATTCTTGGGAATATGTACCTCGAGTTCCCTCTCAAAATATCTGGCCATCTCTGTAATGGCCTTTGTGTCTATACCATCATCGGTTCCCCTTAGGGCCATGCGCTCTATTAATACCGCCTCTAAGGGAGTATTGCCTGTACGCTCGCCGAACCCCAGCAGAGTACCGTTTACAGCGCCACACCCATAGAGCCATGCAGTAGTGGCGTTAATCACTGTCTTGTGAAAGTCGTTGTGGCCATGCCACTCAAGGAGTTCTCCCGGCACTCCGGCGTCATCTATCATTGCCCTTACCAGCTTTGGAACACTCCTTGGAAGAGCCGCACCAGGGTATGTAACGCCATAACCAAGGGTATCACACAGCCTGATCTTAATATCTATTCCGCTCTCTTCTCTCAACTTCATAAGCTCTATTGCAAAAGGCACGCAAAAGCCATATAAGTCTGCCCTGGTAATGTCCTCAAAATGGCAACGGGGAATTATTCCCAGATCAAGGGCCTCCTTAACTATGGCCAGGTAGGCCTCCATGGCCTGGGCCCTGGTCCTTTTTAGCTTCAGATATATATGATAATCAGATGCAGAGGTAAGGATACCCGTCTCCCCCAAGCCCATTTCCTTTACGAGCTTCAGGTCTTCGGCCTTTGCCCTTATCCACCCTGTAATCTGGGGAAAGTCATATCCCTTCTCCCTGCACTTCTCCACAGCTTCCTTGTCCTTGGAGGTGTACAGAAAAAATTCAGACTGGCGTATTATCCCCTTCGGGCCTCCCATACTGTGCATTAAATCGAAAATATAGCTGATCTGTTTCACAGTGTATGGGGGTCGTGCCTGTTGGCCATCCCTGAAGGTAGTATCAGTTATAAGCATATCCGCGCATGGAGACGGCATCATGTGCTTGTGGTCAAAATCAATTTTACACACTTCATTATATGGATAGATATCTCTCATCAGATTGGCCTGGGAGATATCCTGAAGATTGAAATTCCAGTATTCACCACCTTGGCGATCCAATAATCTGCGTCCGGGATTCCACTTTGCCATAAAAACTCCTTATTTAATCAAAATTGTGAATTATGAATGTTAAATGTTGAATTAAAGTATATATCTTTTTTAATCTTCTTCCACAATTCAGCATTCAACATTCATAATTCAACATTTCTTTATCTTTTCCATCCGGGTTTCAAATAAAGCTCAGCCAACTGAGCCATACTCACATTTGCAGGGGCATGGGTCAATAGACACTGGGCCTTCTGGGTCTTTGGAAAGGCCATGACATCCCTTATGGTATCTTTTCCTGCCATAAGCATTACCAGACGGTCCAGGCCAAAAGCAATACCTCCGTGAGGCGGGGCCCCATATGCCAGGGCCTCAAGAAGGAAACCAAATTTGTCCAGGGCCTCTTCTTCGGAGATTGATAAAGCCCTGAAGACGGCTTCCTGAACAGAAGTCTGATGAATACGAATACTGCCTCCACCTATCTCAATTCCATTAAGAACCAAGTCATAGGCCCTGGACCTCACGTTTGCAGGGTCGCTGGACAACAATTCCATATCCTCGGTCCTTGGGGAAGTAAATGGATGGTGCAGGGCCACAAACCTTCCCTCATCTTCATTATATTCTACCAGAGGGAACTCAGTAATCCAGATAAAATTAAATTTTCCTTCAGGAACAAGATTCCGGCGCCTGGCAAGCTCCGTCCTGAGCTCTCCCAGGACCCTGCATACCACGGCCTTTTGATCCGCCCCGAAGAACATTATATCTCCGGGAACCACATCTAACTGCTGAACTATTGCTATTTTCTCTTCCTCAGAGAAAAATTTCGCTATGGGTGACTGCCAGGAGCCGTCTTCCTTTATTTTTACCCAGGCAAGTCCTTTGGCCCCGAAACCTATTGCAAACTCAGTAAGATCATCCAGGTCCTTCCTGGAAAGATCACCCATGCCTTTTGCATTTATGGCCTTTACCACACCGCCGCCAGAAACCATCTTCTGAAAGACCTTCAGCCCGCATCCGGCAGCAATGTCCGATATATCGCAAAGCTCCAGGCCAAAGCGCGTATCCGGACGGTCGGTCCCGAAACGATCCATTGCCTCCTGAAAGGTCAACCTCCGAAACGGTATCTTAATGTCCTTGCCCAGTGCACCCTTAAAGAGAAAACACATCAGGCCCTCTATCAAGTCAATAATGTCGTCTTCATCAATAAAGGACATCTCCATGTCCAGTTGTGTAAACTCAGGCTGACGATCAGCCCTCAGATCCTCGTCCCTGAAACACTTGACTATCTGGTAATAACGCTCAAGACCCGAGATCATAAGAATTTGTTTATAGAGCTGGGGAGACTGGGGCAGGGCATAAAAGCGACCCGGGTTAACCCTGCTGGGCACAAGGTAGTCCCTGGCACCCTCAGGTGTACTCCTTGTCAGCATAGGGGTCTCGATCTCGAGGAAGTCCCTGCTGTTCAAATAGGACCTCATGGCCTGACAGACCCTGTGCCGCAGACTTATGCTCTCAACCATGTGGGGTCTTCTAAGGTCCAGATATCGGTATGTCAGCC
Source organism: uncultured bacterium (assembly GCA_965539945.1). GTDB lineage: Bacteria > Desulfobacterota > Dissulfuribacteria > Dissulfuribacterales > UBA3076 > UBA3076. The sequence continues at coordinate 3,702 of CBETWD010000050.1, read as the reverse complement.
TCAGGTTCTCAGATACTTCCCCTTCCTCATCAAGGGAAAATGCTGGGGTCTTGGAGGTGTTCAAAATGCGCAGATCACGGCATGCGACTTCTATCATGCCGGTCTTTATCTTTGGATTCGCCATGCCCTCGGGTCTTCTGCGGACCAGGCCTTTTACTGCAATCACATACTCACTTCTGAGACTGTGGGCCTTTTGATGTGAATCAGCATGTACCTCAGGTGCAAATACCACCTGGGTGATCCCTTTGCGATCGCGAAGGTCTATAAAAATAAGCCCCCCGTGATCCCGCCGCCTGAGCACCCATCCCATCAGGACCACGTCCTGGTCCAGGGCCGTCTCTGTAAGACTATAACAATCATGGGTACGCTTCAGCCCATCCATTAAATCCATTCAATTTACCTCGTTAAGGTTATACTTCCTTTTTTAATTCAAAATTCAAAATTTAGAATTCAAAATTGTGTCTGAACAGCCTTTTCGTTCAGACACTGACCAGCCTCTCCACTGCTGAAATCACATCATCAACAGGTACCTCGTGCTGATCGCGGGTCATCATATCTCTGAGTACCACCTGTTTTTTATCAAGCTCGTCTTCTCCCACTATGAGCACATAACGGGCCCCTGCCCTACCAGCCTGCTTCATCTGGGCCTTAAGGCCCTTTTCTTCATATGACATCTGCACAGCCAGCCCTTGACGGCGCCAGTGTTTTATCCAGGGCATAACCTCTTTTCCGGCCTTGGGACCCAGAGCCGCTATAAACAGATCAATAGATGGTCCCTTGTTGTCCTTTTCAAGAAGCAGCAACAACCGGTCAACCCCGATTGCCATCCCGACTCCTGGGAGATCAGGTCCGCCCAGGGCCTTTAAAAGGCCGTCATATCTGCCTCCTGCAGCCACTGTGCTCTGGGCACCCAGATCAGGAGAGACTATCTCAAAGGTGGTCATCACATAGTAATCAAGACCCCTTACCAGGTAAGGATTTATGACAAATGGTATGTCCAAGATCTTAAGAAAGGCCAAGACCTTTTCCATGTGGCCCACACACTCAGTACATAGATACTCCCTGTTCAGGGGTGCCTTGGCCATAATTTTCCTGCAGACTTCGTTCTTACAATCAAAGACCCTTAGAGGATTTATCTTGCTCCTTCTTTGGCAGTCAGGGCAGAGATCCTGAAATACACCCTCAAGATATTCCTTCAGATTATCCCTATACACGGGCCTGCATGCAGGGCAACCCAAGGAATTGATTTCCAGACGCAGATCCTTGAGTCCAAGCTGCTCCAGAATGTCCCATGCCATCCAGATGACCTCAGTATCTGAAAAAGGGGCCTTTGTTCCCATCACTTCCACATTTATCTGATGAAATTGACGGAGCCTGCCCTTTTGAGGACGTTCATGCCTGAACATGGGCCCTGTTGTAAACAGCTTCAACACCGGAGACTGGGCAAAAAGTTTATGCTCGTTCACCGCCCTTACAAGACCCGCTGTTGCCTCAGGCCTGAGGGTCAGAGAATCACCGCTCCTGTCGATGAATGTGTACATCTCTTTTTCAACGATATCAGTAAGTTCGCCAATGCTCCGAGCAAAAACCTCGGTCTTTTCCAGCAAAGGAATCCGTATCTCTTTCAGACCGAAGGCATTGAAAATACTGCGGGCAAGGGACTCAACTCGATGCCAAAGCTCGATCTCATCAGGCAATATGTCCTTAAATCCGCGAACAGCTTTTATAGGCACTTCCGGCTCCTGTTGTGGGAGTTTATAGGTTCAAGGGTTCAGGGGTTCAGGGTTCAAAGTTCAGTTGTTTTTGACCTCAGTCTCTTAATCGACAATGTCCGGCAGTTCAAGATACTCAACCGCAATAATTTGCCGGCAAGGTTATAAAAAGGTGCGACCTTGTGCGGTTACACGTCAGATTGTGCAACACACGAAAAAGAAAAGAATTATCACGAAAGTACGAAAGAAGGAAAGAAGGAAAGCACGAAAGGAGGACAAACCGGTCATGTTTTCTCCAGGGCGGATTGAAACCTGTGCCGGGAAATGGTATAGTAAAAAACTTAATATACGACCAATTATAGCAGACTGGAAGCCCTAATCGCTTTTTTTGAGGGCAAACGAGCAATTATCATCAGATAATAGCCATCTGATTGTGGCTCTTTAAGGGGACATGCATTATGTATTACGTTCCGAAGCTTAAGCAAACTTCCCGAATACATTCGGTCCCGGATAGGCGACCTGTGTATCTTCGTTTTTTTTCTGCGCGTCAACTTGATCAGATCCCCCAAATTGTAAAATTGCCTCACGACATACGTTTTGCCATGCGGGTAGTAGCCCAAGTACTCCCGTTCCGAGTCAATCAGTATGTGATTGAAAACCTCATAGACTGGGATAATGTCCCGGATGATCCGATCTTCAGGCTCACTTTTCCACAGCCTGACATGCTCACACAGGAACACTTTGATCGCATGGCAAACTTACTCCGCAAAGGTGCTGACGACAAGCAGATACGGACCATGGCCAATGAAATACGCGCAGAGCTCAATCCCCATCCTGCCGGTCAGCAAATCCTGAATGTCCCTGTTCTGGATGGCCGACCCCTCAAGGGGATGCAACACAAGTACCGGGAAACAGTACTGTTTTTCCCCCGCCAGGGTCAGACCTGCCATACCTATTGTACCTTCTGTTTTCGTTGGGCACAGTTCGTTGGGATTGATGAGCTGCGTTTCTCTGCCGGCGAAACCAGCGACCTGCACCGCTACCTGGCCGAGCACAAGGATGTTACTGACCTTCTGCTCACCGGTGGTGACCCTATGGTAATGAAAACCAGCCTGCTCAAGGAATATGTAAAACCATTGTTGCAGCCTGAATTCGAGCACATACATACCATCCGCATAGGAACCAAGTCCCTGACCTACTGGCCATATCGCTATGTAAGTGACAGCGATGCTGACGATCTCCTGAGACTGATGGAGCGTATGGTAAAGGGCGGCAAACACGTGGCTATCATGGCCCATTACAACCACTGGCAGGAAATGGAAACGCCTATAGCCCGGAAGGCCATCCGGCGAATTCGTGGCACTGGAGCCATAATACGCAGTCAGAGTCCCATAGTAAAACACATAAACGATGACCCTGATGTCTGGGCACGCATGTGGCGCACGCAGGTACGCCTTGGAATTGTCCCTTACTATATGTTCATGGCACGCAATACCGGTGCCTGTCATTACTTCGAATTGCCTTTAGCCAAGGCCTGTGAGATATATCATAATGCCGTTTTAAAGGTATCAGGACTGGCACGCACAGTGCGAGGACCATCCATGAGCGCCGGTCCCGGCAAGATAGAGGTCCAGGGTATTGCTGAGATTAACAATGAAAAGGTCTTTGTGCTCCGCTTTATCCAGGGCCGCAATCCGGACTGGGTGCAGCGTCCATTCTTCGCACGATTCGATCCTGAAGCCACCTGGCTGAATCACCTCCGCCCGGCATTCGGTGCTGAGAAATTTTTCTACGAAGATGAGTATCAGGCCATCTGTGAAAAAGAGCGAGCCATTGAAGTCCCGTAACCGTTCACGGATTTATAGATGGAAAGGTTCTGGGTTCAGAGGTTCAAGAAAAAAATGAACATTGAACATCGAACGTCCAACATCGAACGTTGAATGGGAAAAGATGAAGTACTGAAAAAAATGAACATCGAACATCGAACGTC
>CBETWD010000049.1:0-12981 GCA_965539945.1 uncultured bacterium | reverse complement strand
TTAAGCACTTGAATTAAGATTTGCAGTAATCAGATATGGAATCTTTTGAGAGTATTACGGATTTTATTGACTCCGAATTGCGGTTTCAGAATGAGGCCGGGCTGCTCAGATATCTTTTTCCCTTGGAAGGGTCACAAAGTGGGGTGATAAAGACGAATGGGAAGCCACTTGTTGATTTTTCCTCCAATGATTATTTGGGCCTGGCTGATCACCCTGTCCTTATTGAGGGAGCAAAAAAGGCCATGGAGAAATGGGGTACAGGGGCCCGGGCCTCCAGGCTCATGAGCGGGGACCTGGAAATCCACCACAGGCTTGAGTCGGCGATTGCTGCCCTAAAGGGAAAAGAAGCAGGCCTGCTTTTTGGGAGCGGTTATCTGGCAAATACAGGGATAATCCCGTCCCTTTGCGGAAGAAACGATGTGATCTATTCGGATCGCCTGAACCATGCAAGCATAGTGGATGGGGTTCTTTTGTCCAGGGCACGATTTTACAGGTTCAGGCACAATGATCTGAATCACCTTGAGGACCTGCTTAAAAGCCACAGGTCTAGATATCGCAGGGCCATGATTGTGGTTGAAAGCGTTTACAGTATGGACGGAGATTTGGCCCTGGTATCCGAGCTCTTGGAACTGAAGGGGCGTTATGGGGCCATGCTGATGATAGATGAGGCCCATGCAACAGGGGTGTTTGGTGCAAAAGGGGAGGGGATCATAAGCCAAACCGGAGCAGACGCAGTGGATGTAATCCTGGGCACATTCGGCAAGGCCCTGGGTGGTTATGGCGCCTTTGTAGCTGTCTCGAACCGGATGAAGCAGTTTCTTTTAAATCGGGCCAGGACCTTCATTTTTTCTACTGCTCTTCCACCGGCGGTTATAGGTGCAAACCTTGCGGCTGTGAAGCTTCTTGATGAGGAGCCGGGGCGCAGAAACCGGGTCTGCGAGCTGGCCTCCGAGCTGAGACGGGCTTTAAGGGAGGATTTGGGTCTCAATACCCCCAGTAAGTCACAGATCGTTCCAGTGATGGTTGGCGACAGCCAAAGTGCGCTCAGTCTGGCGGAAAGCCTTCGGGATGCAGGCTTTTTTGTAAAAGCGATTCGGCCCCCGACTGTCCCTGAGGGTACGGCAAGGATTCGTCTATCCGTAACTGCAAATCATAGTTTAAAAGATGTGCGTCAACTTCTGGAGGTCCTGTCCGATGGACTTTGAGCTTATCCTCCGGGGCCATGAAAGATTTTTAGTTCTGATACCAGGCTGGGGTTTTTGTTCTGATATTTTTTCTTCGCTCAATCTGTCCTATAATTATATCCTTCCCAAAGGGCCTGTGTATAGTGATATATCAATAGAGCTCTATGATTTTTTGCGCGAAAAGGATATAGCTAAGGTGAGTATTTTTGGCTGGTCCCTGGGGGCCTGTGTCGCCCTTGATTTCCAGACCGGATATTCAGATATGGTCGAGGCTGTGTATGTTATCTCCTTGCGAAGGGCATTTGACCATGAGGAACTTACAGCACAACTTAAGGCCCTGGAAGCGGACCGTGTTGTGGCCCTGAGGCAATTTTACCGCCGGTGTTTTTTGGGACAGAGTGCTGATTACCAGTGGTTTTCCTGTGCTTTAGAGGAATCCGGCATCAGACAGTGGGATATGCCCGGACTCAGGAAGGGATTGATGTATTTAAAAGGGAAAACAGCGGATTTCTCCAAATGCGCAGGCACTCAATTGCGTATCTTTCATGGAGAAAAAGATGTGATTGCACCCCTGGATAAAATCCCTGAGCCTCCTCCGGGAGTTGCCATCAATGTAATTCCAGGTACAGGACACTTGCCCTTTTTATCATCTGAATTCAAAAGGAGGTTCTGTGTGCCTTAAAGCGCGGTTGACACAGTCCTTCTCAAGGGCTGCTCCAACCTATGATACCTATGCAGATGTCCAGTCTGAAACGGCCAACTGTCTTATGGCCCGGCTTAAAGACAGAGAATATCATGAGATACTTGAGGTTGGCTGCGGTACAGGGTTCTATACCTTGATGCTGGCACAGAAATTCGTAAATTCACATATACTGGCAGTTGATATCTCACCGGTCATGGTTGCCGAGGCGAGGATAAAACTTGCCCGATATTCCAGTGTGTGTCTTGAAAAGGCCGACGGTGAGCACCTCCCTGCTTTTATTTCCGGTCCATTTGATCTTATTACTGCAAGCGGTGCCCTTCACTGGTTTGAGGATTTAGAAAGGACAATACAACAATACTGCCGCATCCTTTCTCCTTCCGGCTCTTTCCTTTTTGCGCTCTTTGGTCCAAACACACTCTTTGAGCTAAACAAGACGCTCAGTGTCTTTGACAGCAGGGTCTGTCTTCCGGTTAATTCTTTCCCAAATGAGACCACATTACAGGATTTTCTTTCAAGGGCATTTAATGAATGGGACGTAAAAGAACTCAGTCTTTCCCGTACCTATCCGGATCTGTTGTCACTCCTCAGGAGCCTGAAAAATACAGGTGTAGCGCCAAGGATGGAAACAGGACCTTTTTTGCGTACCCGCGCCGGCATGTTGGACATAGAGCGCAGTTATAAAGGACATTTTGGTTCGATAAGGGCCACCTATCAGGTATTTATCTGTGAGGGGTCCAAATCACCAAATCACCAAATCACCAAATCACCCAATCCTCAATGATTCTATTTGTAGCCGGCACAGATACAGGCGTGGGCAAGACCTTTATCACTGCCCTTTTGGCAAAGACCCTTGTTGATCAGGGAATAGGTGTCAAGGTGCAAAAATGGGTCAGCACCGGTAACAGCAATCTCTCTGAAGACTGTGTCTTTATCTATGAACTGCTTGGAAACAAGTCAGTTGAAACCATCCACGGATTACCAGATACGACCGGTTTTGGTTCTGATACGGCCCCATATTGTCTGCCGCTTCCTGCGTCTCCACATCTTGCAGCAGAACAGGCAGGCGTGACCATTAAGACCGAAGTTATCCGGGATGCCCTTTTTCGTCTCGAATCATCGTGCGAAATCCTTATTGTGGAAGGAGTCGGCGGAGTCCTTGTGCCCTTGAGCAGGGCAATGCTTCTGGCAGATTTGGTGGCAGACTTGAAACTGCCGGTTCTTATAGTGGCGCGAAGCGGCCTTGGCACCTTAAATCATACACTCCTGACATTGGAAGCCCTGCGGCACCGGAATATTCAATGTGTGGGCGTTTTACTTAACAGCCAGGGAGGCGAAGATTTTTCCATTGTGAGAGATAACCAGAGGACAATTGCTGAGATGGGACAGGTAGAGGTCTTTGGCGTCCTGCCCAGGGTAAAAAGCCCGCTTGATGCCCTTTCGTCCATAGCACCCATGACTGATCATATCATAAATGTGCTAAAAGACCTGGAACATTATTTTTAAAATAAGTTGAAAAATATTGCGCTCAGGTTAGACTTGGTCAAGCAGGTTGAGCAATGAGATTCGCAGTTCACCAACCCACTTTTTTACCCTGGTCCGGCCTGATTCACAAGGCCATGCAAGTGAACACACTGGTGCTTCTGGATCAGGTCCAGTATCCAAGGGGATTTTCCTGGATCAACCGGAACCGCTTAAAGGGCATGCGCGGGTCGGTTTGGTTCACCATCCCGGTGATCAAAAAGGGACAGGGCCTCCAGCCCATTGACCAGGTTCGTGTCCTGAATGACCCCCGTCGGCGGCGCAAACACCTCATGACCCTGGAGCACTGTTACAAGAATGCCCCATTTTTCCATGAACACTTTGCTTTTTTCGAGCAACTCTATACCAGAGCGCCTGAAAAGTTGCTTCACTGGAACATAGCCGGTATTGATCACATTTTTCGCGCCTTTGACTTGCCTGGCTCTTACTTGCTGCAGTCAGAGATAGGCGTCAAGGCCAAGGGAACAGGCCTGCTGGTTTCCATTGCCGAAAGACTGGGCGCAAATGAACTTGTGGCCCCCAGGGCAGGAAAGGGAAGGATCGACACCGTTCTTCTAAAGGAGGCAGGGATCACTGTCCAATGGCTGGACTATCAGCGGCCTGTCTATCCCCAGCTCTGGGGGGAATTTATCAAGGATCTATCGGCCATGGATCTTCTTTTTAACTGTGGCCCATACAGCAGAAGGATTCTGGAATGGGCCCAGAAGCGCCGTTGGACCGAATAGCAAAGCCCCTGTCCCTGTGTATTGTAGTCATCCATTTTGAATATCGAACCGCAGAACAAGGAACCGCAGAATTTCGAAGGTATCATTTCGACATTCGATATTTCTTGTTCGATATTCTGCGGTTCAAAAAAATAAAGACTGTAAATTACTTTTATGCATCTATGAAGGATGCCCATCTTTCTTGCGAATTTAGCATAGGCTGTTGCCCTAACTTGCGCATGGTTTTATGCTATTAGTACTTACAGTGAAATAATGAATGAGACATAAATGACTACTTCAGAACTTCAGAATCAGGTCTGCCGTGAATGGACGGAAAAGCTTCTGGCTATGACCAAGGAAATGAGGAGGCGTGACCTTTCTCTCCATCTTGGATCAGAGCAGAGCCGGAATGACCCTCCTGGTCCCATGGACTTGGCGGACGTTGAGGAAATAAAACACGCCTTTGGTACAGCGGGATTTGCCGGCCGGGTTTACTACCAGGCTATTGATCATTTTATCCGGCCAAAGGTTGAGCCGTTTCAGGCTGTGCTGAATACATGGATGCGGGGAGCCAAGGCCAAGGTGAATGACCGGGATGTCCCATTTGCCGAAGTAATCACATGGTGCCAGGAAACCGGTGATAACCAGGCCAGGAGTGCACTAACCAAGGAAGTACGCTCTATTTGCGCCTTTCTGGCCCCTTTCAGTTATGCCTCGTGGAAGGCCCTTTTAAATGTGCTGGAGCACGACCTTGGTTATCCTGAATATATAGCCTTTTGCGAAGAAAAAAGGGACGTCTCGCTGACTGAGTCAGGTTCTCATGCCCAGGATTTTCTCAGTGAAACCAGAGAGACATACAGAGGTCTTGTTGATCCTTGGCTAAACACGGTTACCGGTCTGTCCCTGAAGGACGCCTCCCGTTTTGATGCCATTTACCTCTTAGGGCTTCGTTATATGGACCACCTCTTTCCCCAGGAAATCAGCATAGACAAGATCATGAGTTTTTTCCGCAAATGGGGAATGGACCTTGTTGGGAATCCGGCTCTCCATATCCATTCGGAAGGCATACCTGGAAGGCAGTCTTACTGTATCCCTGTGGATATACCAGGAGAGGCGCACGTCATCGTAGGGCCACTTCAGGGATGGTTGGATATGGAATCACTTTTCCACGAGCTGGGTCATGCCCTGAGCTTTATCTACACAGACCCGGCGCTACCTCCTGAAGAAAAGGATTTTTTTCAGTCAGGTGCCCTATCAGAGGCCTTTGCTTTTCTTTTTCAGAGGATGTGCATGTCCAGGGAGTTTCTTCAGGAAATCCTGGGGCTGTCTGCTGAAAATGCTCAGACCGTCTCGCGTGCCCATACCCTGAAATTGCTCACCTTGACCCGCCGTTACGCTGCGAAACTGGTTATTGAGGTGGAGAACTTCCGCCTTGGCCGTCTGAAAAAGGGCCAGTCCCTTTACTCAAAAGTGATGGAAAGGGAGACCTGCTTTTATTATGATCCGGAGACCTATCTCTTTGATCTCATGCCTGACTTTTACTCACTGGACTACTTGCAGGCCTTTATGGGAGCTGCCTGTCTTTGGGAATACCTGAACGAAGCTATAGGCGAGGATTGGATTATGAATCCTGAGACCGGCAGCATACTCCGAGGCTGGTGGCTCAATGGAAACCGGCTTGATCTCATCGCCTTTCTTCAAGAGACCCTGGGCCGGCCCCTAGAGTTCGGGCCCTTTATAAAGGTAAATAAATATGACCTCCAAAGTTGACTTGCTGGAGCTTGATCGCAGATATGTCTGGCACCCTTATACACAGATGAAGGATTTTGAAAAAGATAATCCCCTGTTTGTGGATCGAGCTGATGGGGTGTTTTTATTTGATGCCCAGGGACGACGCTACTATGACACCATATCCTCATGGTGGTGCATACTCCACGGTCATAATCATCCAAGGATCAAGGCGGCTGTCAGAGATCAGATGGACAGACTGGAACATGTGCACTTTGCAAGCACTACCCATGAGGGAGCCATCCGTCTGGCAGAAAAACTTGTTTCCCTGACCCCGGATGGACTGAGCAGGGTTTTTTATTCAGACAACGGTTCCACTGCCTGTGAAGTGGCAATAAAGATGTCCTTTCAATACTGGAAGCATATGGGTGAGACCAGGAGGGAAGGCTTTGTTTCCATTGAAAGGGGATATCACGGTGACACTATCGGTGCCATGAGCCTGGGCGGGGTCCCCAATTTCAAGGGCCCTTTTGATGCCCTCACTTTTGATTCCTACAGGATACCATCTCCCTATTGTTATCGCTGTCCATATGGTAACCGACCACCCGGTCAATCACCAAATACAATCACCAAATCACCAAATCACCAAATCACCAAATCCCTAAATTGTTCCCTTGAATGCCTGGGTTTGCTTGAGAAATTGCTTGCCGACAAGGGCAATGAGATAGCAGGAATCATACTTGAGCCTCTGCTTCAGGCAGCGGGTGGGATGATAGTATATCCTGTGGAATATCTGAAAAGGCTGGCAGAGCTTGTCTCTCACCACCAAGTCCACCTGATCCTGGACGAAGTTGCCACGGGCTTTGGGCGGACCGGGCGCATGTTCGCCCTTGAACACGCTGGAATAAGCCCTGATTTTCTATGTCTTTCAAAGGGGCTGACTGCCGGATATATGCCTATGGCAGCCACCCTAACCACTGACGAGGTATATAATGCCTTTTATGCCGACTACAAAGAGGGCAAGACATTTTTCCATGGCCATACCTTTACGGGTAATCCCCTGGCATCCGCGGCAGCCCTGGCCTCTCTGGAGATATTTGAGCAAGAGAATGTGCTTAATGGGTTGCAGGATAAAATCAGTGTCCTTCAGTCCGGCATAAAAAGGTTTGGAGAGCTGCCTTGGGTGGGAGACGTCAGGGGGATCGGCATGGTGGCTGCTCTTGAACTGGTCATGGACCGGAAGACCAGGACCGCATTTCCATCTGAGAAAAGGGTAGGGTGGATGATTTACAAAGAGGGACTAAATAAGGGATTGATTCTGCGGCCATTAGGCGACATAGTCTATCTTTTCCTTCCTCTATCGGTAACAATAGATCAGATAGAAGATATCCTCGATCGGAGTTTTGAGGTTATTTCGGGATTAGGAACTGTCCGCAAATAATGTACAGCATTGATAAAATCAATGAGTTGTTGAAGCTTCCGTTGCCTGAGCTGATGACCTTGGCCCTGGATGCAAAGTTGAGGGCCAGGGGTGACAGCTTTTCTCTGTGCACCATAATGAATGTAAAGTCCGGAAAGTGTACTGAAGACTGCGCATTTTGTGCCCAGTCCTCCAGGTACGGAACAGAGAGTCCTGTTTTTTCCCTCAAATCGACTGATGAAATTCTGGAAGCGGCAGCAAAAGCCAGGGATGCAGGTGCCGGCAGATTCAGCCTTGTGACCAGCGGCCGGGGTCTTTCCAGGTCTGAAGTGGATGAGCTGGCAGTAGGAATAGAGCAAATAAGCACCGGTGTGGGAATAAGTGTTTGCGCATCTTTTGGCATTTTGGACCCTGAGGCGCTTGAAATTCTGAAGTCAGCCGGTCTCAGCCGTTATCACCACAATATTGAGACTTCAGAGGCATTTTTTCCAAAAATAATCTCCACCCATAGCTTTAAAGATCGTATTTCCACTATCCATACGGCAAAGGATGCAGGACTTGAGGTCTGCTCAGGCGGGATCATAGGCCTTGGGGAGTCTGCTGAGGACAGGGTTTCAATGGCCCTTACCCTGGCCGGCCTTGGGGTGGATTCTGTCCCGATAAATATTCTGGTCCCGATTCCAGGCACCCCTCTGGCTGCTCAGCCACCTCTATCAGTGGAGGAAATACTGCGGACCATAGCAATATTCAGATTGATTTTTCCTAAAAAAGCCGTACGTATTGCAGGGGGGAGAGAATCAGCATTAAAGGATTTCCAGGGCCTTGCTTTTTGGGCGGGAGCGGATGCAATGCTGATAGGCGGATATCTTACAGTAGCCGGCAGGGCCTTAGATGTTGATCTCAGGTTGGTCAGAGAGGTGAAAAGGCTGTGGCAAAAAGGCTGACCGGGCAAACTAAGGTGAAAGGGGCAAGCTTGTCCGGGCTCACCCCGCCACCTTTTGATTATCCCCTAGAAGGCATACTGCATGGAGACCGTGAAGCGGTTTCCTGAATGAATTTGCTCATGCCGCTCAGTCTCGATATAAATATACTCAGCACCGATCTTGAGTGGTTTGGACAGTGAATACCAGGTATTGATGAAGTACTGCTCGTTACGCGTGAAGCGACGGTCGTCGGTGTCGCTCAGGTTGCCTATGTCGCTATTGTCGGGATTGTCAAAGCCGTAACCCGCAGTCATCGTGGTCTTGTCATTGAAGGCATAAGTGAGATCGGCCCATCCACCGTATGCTGACGCAGGTCCTTCGTCCTCAGCCATATCCAGATCATAGCGCAGGAAGTTGCGGCCAATGCCCTCACCGGTCCAGAGTTCACCCTTAAAAGTAAAAGGCCCGGCAACGTATTTCATTTCGCCGCAAACCAACCAGCGGTCTGTATTATTAGAGCTGTCCTGTCCATAGTCGGCATCTCGGTAGCCTCCGCCAAGGGCCACGAGCCCGCCCTTGCCCAGGATTTCATTGGAGTATTGTATCCGGCTGAGGATCCATGGCATGCGGTCTTCGTTCTCCGTATCCGTACGCCTGTGCTTCATTACCGAGGCCAATACCTGGAAATCTCCAAGCTCTTGCCGCACTGTAATCTGAGGGACACGCCACCACAGGTTACCTGCCGCAGTCAGGATACCGAAGTCAATGGTCGATGGATTGAGTTGTGAAACCGGGACCCAGTCCTGCCCGACCACCACGCTTGTGCCGGTTTTTTCATAGCCGATATCAATATAGCCATGGCGCATGCGTGGAATCAGGTTGTCGCCGCTGTTGTCACCATAGAAGTCCATCTCTACGCGGCCCAGGGCCGACCATTCACCCCACTTATGACTGGCCGTGAAACCAATCCTGGTGTCGCGGGGGTTGAAGTTGGTAGAGTCGTTTGTGTAATTACTTTCCTCGGCGACTGCACCTACGAAGTCATTGTATTTCGTGAATTCAGCCGTGTCGTAATTAAAGTCGACCTTGACCTTTCCATAGAGTTGCATGTTGTACTTGGACCAGACATTGCCCATGTCCTTCAGATTCCTCAGAGCCGTGACCTCCTCGGCTGTCAGAGCTGCGACCTGGGGGGCCGGCGGAGCCGTTTCAAGCTGATTGATACGATTCTGAAGGGCCTGCATATTTTCTTGCATCTGCATCATCTGGTCCTGCATGGTCTTCATTTGCAGATTCAGATCTTCTGCAGACTCTCCATAAGCGAATGTGCTCAACCCTCCAAAACTAATGAGCGTTAAGCTCAAAACAAATATTACTGCCCGGTAAGGGGCAAAAAATCGCTTCATTTAACAAATCCTCCCATCCCTTTTTGTTATTAGAAAGGAATTTATTTCTGTTAGTATACATGGATCCAGGTAAAGACATCTATATCATAGGTCACCCCACCTCCTTTTCATGTAACTTCTCAATAAGTCCGGGCAAATTATATTTTACGACTATCCAGTAGATCGTTCCCCGAACTTATTGAGAAGTTACCTTTTCAGTCCCTTAGCTTGGATTTTATGTATGTGAGCCTCTATTTGTATATATTTATGAGTGCTGTCTTGCAAGGACTTTGAATAGTGGCTCAATGTGAACGGTTACAAAACAACCTAGATTTCCGGTCTGGCCAAAGCCTCCCTGGTCATCTTTAATACTACCCCCGAGAGCCCCAGTAGGCCGATGAGGTTGGGGATGGCCATGGCCCCATTCATAGTATCGGAAAAGTCCCACACAAACTTTACTTTTTGAAATGCACCAATGGCGATGACAAGGCAAAAGCAGTAGCGATAGGGCATCCTGGCCTTCAGGCCCAGTATGTATTCAATGCACTCTTCACCATAATAGGCCCAACCTATCATGGTAGAGTATGCGAATACAGTAAGCCCGATGGTCACAATCAGTCCACCTGGGCCGGGCAGCCCCATTTCAAAGGCCATGTATGTCAGCGCGCTGGAGGTCTCCCCGCTGGTCCAGGCGCCGGTGGAAAGGATCACCAGGGCTGTCATGGAACAGACAATAATGGTATCAAAGAATACGGCTGTCATGGCTATGAGGCCTTGGCGCACAGGGCTGTTGGTCCGAGCTGCCGCATGTGCGATGGCCGCGCTTCCGAGACCGGCCTCATTAGAGAAGACCCCGCGGGCCACACCGAAACGGATGGCAGTAGCCACTGCCGCCCCGGTAAAACCACCGACAGCAGAGGCAGGGCTGAAGGCGTGTTCTATTATCAAGGTGAAGGCCCCGGGGATCCTGTCAAGGTTCAGGGCAAGTATCACAATTGCCCCACATACATAAGAAACCCCCATGACCGGAACAATTTTCTCAGTAACCTTTCCTATGCGATGGATACCTCCGATTATTACGATTCCGGTCATTAATGCCAGCACAATTCCAGTGAGCAGGGGAGGGACCCCCCAGGTCTCACCAAGGGCCACTGCTACCGAATTAGACTGGACCATGCTGCCGATTCCAAAGGCGGAGAGGCTGCCCATCAGCGCAAAGAGCCATCCCAACCACTTCAGTCCCAGGCCCTCTGCTATATAGCGCATGGGACCGCCTTGCATGGTTCCGTCAGGGAGCATGTGCCTGTATTTCACTGCCAGCACCGCCTCGGCATACTTGCTTGCCATGCCGAAGAAGGCGCAGACCCACATCCAGAAAATGGCACCAGGGCCGCCAAGATAGATAGCCGTGGCGACTCCGGCTATATTACCTGTTCCAATGGTGGCTGAAAGGGCCGTGGTCAATGCCTGGAAGGGACTGATGTCCCCTGCTGCATCGTCCCCCTTGGGCCTTGAAAAGACGAGCTTTAGGGCCTTAAAGAGGTGAAATATCTGCACAAAGCGCAGACGCAGAGTGAGAAAGACCCCTGTGCCAACCAAAAAGACGAGCATTACAGGACCCCAGACAAAATTGTTAAGGCTCGACATAATTTCAGACAGTCCCACTATTTTCTCCTCATTTCCCGGAAGCTGTTAAAAATAATGTAAGCGTTCACGGGTTCAGGGGTTCAGGGGTTCAGGGGTTCAAAGGTTGTATTCTCATCACCATACGCTATTTTGTAAACGTTTTGTAGGGGAAAACCGACCGCTTCCACATTCCCACAAATCCGGAGCATGGCACTTGGCAATGATGTGGCAAAGCCCGTATTTTTTACGAGGATTTCGGGGATCCAATTTCAGTCTTTTCCCTAACCCTGAACGGTGAACCCTGAACCCGTGAACGGTTACTAATGATTTTATGTATAACACGGCAACTTGGCTCAGTGCCCGGCTGATGTTATTGTCAATCTTGGAGGCTTATAAAGCGCTATGACAAATATACTTGAACAAAAGGTGTTGATCCTTGACTTCGGTTCCCAGACCACCCAGCTCATAGCAAGGCGGGTTCGGGAGGCCAAGGTCTACTGTGAGATATATCCATATAATATCCCCCTGGAAAAAGTAAAGGCGAGAGACCCAAAGGGAATTATTCTGTCAGGGGGACCTGCAAGTGTTTATGATAAAGAAGCCCCGGCTGTCTCTCCTGAGTTGTTTGAACTTGGGGTCCCGATCCTGGGCATTTGCTATGGTATGCAGCTTACCACACACCTTCTCAAAGGTACGGTGGAACATAGCCGGCACAGGGAATACGGTCCGGCCCGGCTCTCAATTGATGATCCAGGTGACATGTTTCACGGCCTTGCCCCTGATCCTGTCACATATCAGGTATGGATGAGCCATGGTGACAGGATAGAGGCCCTGCCCAAGGATTTTGTCGGCGTAGCTCGCAGTGAATCCTGCCCTGTGGCGGCCATGCGGCACCGGACATTGCCCTTTTTCGGGGTCCAGTTCCATCCGGAGGTGATCCATACCGAGATCGGAAAAGATGTGATTGGCAATTTCCTGTTCAGGATCTGCGGGTGCAGGCCTACCTGGGACATGCATTCCTTTGTGGAAAGTGCCACCAATGACATGAAGGCCAAGGTCGGAACCGGCAGGATAATATGCGCCCTTTCAGGCGGAGTGGATTCTACAGTCACGGCCCTTCTGGTAAACAGGGCAGTGGGTCATCAACTAACAAGCGTCTTTGTTAATAATGGGCTTCTAAGAAAAAATGAAGCAGAGACGGTTTTGGCCTTTCTGAAACAGTTTGACCTTAAGGTCCATTATGTGGATGCAAGCAATCGCTTTCTCAGCAAACTTACAGGAATAGAGGACCCTGAGAAAAAACGAAAGATAATAGGAAAAGAATTCATCCGGATCTTTGAGGAAGAGGCAAGGCGAATCGGGGATGTCAACTTCCTCGCCCAGGGAACCCTGTATCCGGATGTTATAGAGAGCGTGTCTTTTAAAGGTCCTTCTGCCACAATAAAGAGCCACCACAACGTAGGAGGGCTTCCGGATGTCATGCAACTTGAGCTGATAGAGCCCCTCAGGGAGCTTTTTAAAGACGAAGTTCGAAAAGTTGCTTTGGAACTCGGTATGCCTGAAGATCTTGTTTTTCGCCACCCCTTCCCCGGACCGGGATTGGCCATACGAATCCTGGGAGAAGTGACTGCTGAACGTCTGGAAGTGCTGAGAGAGGCGGATGCCATTGTCCTTGAAATCATGAAATCCAGTAGCTGGTACAGAAAGGTCTGGCAGGCATTTGCTGTGCTCCTTCCAGTAAGGACAGTAGGTGTTATGGGAGATGAGCG
>CBETWD010000048.1:0-13240 GCA_965539945.1 uncultured bacterium | reverse complement strand
AGAAGGCAATGTCAAAGATTAAATTCTAGTTTCCAGGGCTGACCCCTTTATTCTCTCTGTACTTCAAGTGCCCGACAACAAAGCAGATGCGGTGCCCTGTGAACGCTTACAAAATCCTGCCAGGTTCGGCAAGCCAAGCAACAAGGTCGCGGGCAACATTTGTCGCAGCCTTGTTAAGTGCGGACGCGGCGCTTTGAGCATTCTGCGAGGATGTCGGCACCTTGGACACAAACTCTTTTGTTGCAGTTACCGTTTTTGTCGTATTATCTATGACATAAAAACGTACCCTGACGACTCCTTCAGAAGTTCCGTCATCTTTGATATGGTGGCTGAAATCAAACAGAGTGCTTTCCAAAAGCAAATCGGCTTCTGAAGCGGAGGCGGGAGGAACCACAGCCCCAAACCGGCCACTTTTTTCCAAGGCAACCTGGAAGAGTATTTGCAGCAATCTGACCGGCGCATCACTCCAGCGGCTGTAGGCATAGCTGTTCTGGCCATACCGTGCATCAGTATAAAGGATTTCGGTGCCGGTAAGGGCTCGCGTTCCACGAACCGAAGCCATTTTAATAATAGTAGAATTCTTTTTTCCTGTTTCCTCTTGGGCTCTACTGCTGTCCCATTCAGGCGATATCGTATAGATGGAGGCAGGAGGAACGGTTTTGGTCACGCATCCTGCGAGCAGTATAAAGGTCAACATGAAGACCATATAGAGCCTATTTTTCACTGTATCCCTCCTCTCCGGGTCCTGGCCGCGGCTGGGAGCGTTTGAATATCAGATCTCCAGGGCTGGCTTCAATGGCGCGGGTTGTTCTTTGCAGATCTCCCACCAGAATACCCAATTCGTAAAGAAGTTGATTAAACGATTCAAAGCTCTGACGCGCATCTTGGCTTATGTCACGACCGATGTCAGCATAGTTTTCCTCCAGGCAGCCGGCCATTTTCTCAACACTGACAGAGGCGGCTTCAACCTTTTCAGAAGCCCCGGCAATGCGTTTTTCCATGACAACACCATTATCAACGAGGTCCTGGAATCCTTGTAGTTGCCCTCTAATATCTTTGGCGAGCATCTTTGTTTCAGAAAGTATACCTTCAATGTTTTGCAGATTCTTCTCACTGAGCAGCCGGTCAAACTTGTCCAGGGCCATTGCCGATTTTGCAGCGAGTATGGTCAGGGATTCATTGAGCCGTGCGTAGGTTGAAGGACTTGCAGGAATGACAGGAATCTCATCTTCTGTTTTTTTGAGCAGTGGAGCGTCTTTGCTGTCTCCTTTGAGCTCAACAAAAGCCAGCCCCGTCATCCCGAAAAACTCGAGCGTGGCAGTGGTGTCCACCTTAACTTGAGTACCATGTTTGATTTTTAAAAGGAGCTCCACCTCTTCGGAATTTTTCGGATTTATACCTATATGCTCCACAGTACCTACGTCAACGCCCATGTATTTAACGGAAACATCCGGGCTCAATCCGGAAACCGATTCCGACATATAGACATAGTAAAGGTCATATGCCTGTTTGCCGCCATATTTGCATAGCCAGTAAGTGAAAGCTATCAGACCTGCCAACAACAGGACAACAAAGAGTCCGACAATCGTATAATTGATTCTACCTTCCATCCCGACTCCTTATCAGCCCCCGTTTTCCCCCGAAGAACTTTTTGATAACGGGATGAGGATTTTGTCTGACTTCATTAAGAGTGCCTTCCGCAATCACTTTCTTTTCGCCCAGTACGGCAAAACGGTCAACCACAGTCCAGATGGAATCAAGATCATGGGTTACCATTACAACGGTTAATCCAAGAACCTCCCGCAGTTTAAGAATCAAATTGTCGAAAGCCTCTGCGCCCACTGGATCCAGGCCTGAGGTCGGTTCATCAAGAAACAGCAGCTTCGGGTCCATGGCCAACGCCCGTGCCAATGACGCCCGTTTGACCATGCCGCCACTCAGTTCCGCCGGATAGAGATCCGCTGCATGTTCAGGAAGACCAACCATATTTATTTTTAAGCGCACGATATCCCGGATCAGTTTCAATGGGAGATCAGTATACTCCTTGAGCTTTATCCCAACATTTTCCCTAACAGTGAGAGAAGAATAGAGGGCACCGGCCTGAAAAAGCACACCCCATTGCTGCCGCAGCATGGTTGCATCGGCACGGGTAATGGTCAAAAGGTTTTGACCAAAAACTCTGATCTCTCCTGACTGGGGACGCAGCAGCATGATTATCTCTTTCATTAAAGTTGATTTCCCTGATCCGCTGCCACCAAGAAGCCCATAGATTTCACCCTGGCGTACATTCAGGCTGATGCCGTCATGGACCACGTTTTTGCCGAACCGGGTCACAACATTTAAAACTGTGATAACGGTGTCACTCAAATGCCAAGCTCCGTTAATATTACTGAAAAGAGTGCGTCACATGCAATCACCAGGAAAATAGCGTTAACAACACTGATGGTGGTGTAACGTCCTATGCTTTCCGTACTTTTAGAGACCTGAAAGCCTCGAAAGCAGCCGACGGAGGCGATAAGCCAGGCGAAAAACGGACCTTTACCAATACCAATCCATACATGCTTCATCTCAAGAGCAGTCTGCAACCGGTGGAGAAACTCGGCATAAGAGAGGTGCAGATGGACATGAGAGATAAACATGCCGCCAAGAATACCGACTATATCGGCAAAAAAAATCATAAGCGGCAGGGCAATCATCAGGGCCATGATGCGCGGCAGCACGAGAAAGCGGTGGGGATCAAACCCCATGGTGCGCATGGCATCGATCTCTTCAGTTATCTTCATCACGCCAAGTTGTGCGGTATAAGAGGAACCGGTACGACCGGCCACAACTATGGCAGTGATAAGTGGGGCAAGTTCCCTGGTGACCGAGATGCCGATCATGTCCACAATGAAGATATGGGCACCGAACTTCTCAAGCTGCACAGCACCCTGGTAGGCGATCACAATCCCGATTAAAAAACTGGTCAGGGCAACGATGGGCATTGCGCGCACGCCGGCATCTTCAATATTTTTCACAATTGCGCCAAACCGGATGGAAAGCGGATTGAGCAAAGAGGTTAGAAAAATCACAAAATTTTCGCCGACAAAAGAGAGAAATGCACCCATATCCAGCACAAACGCCACTGAGATTTTCCCTATTCCGTTAAAGATCCTCAGGAAACGGGAGGAAAAAGCAGGCCCGACCACAGGATGTCCGGGTGCATACTCTCGCAGCAGCCGATACATCTTTTCATGCTCATCCTTGGCGCCAATGACTTCAATGGAGCAGTTGTTGGACTTCAGCAAATCGTAATAGTGGATAAAAAGCATCATACCTGCCGAGTCAACACGCCCAACATCAGAAACATCCCAATGGATGGATACATTGCGGCTTGCCATGGAAAAGTGTTCCAGCATCCCGGCGGCATCCCGAAGAGCATCAATCGTCCAATCGCCGGAACTCTTGAGCAGTATTACTCCATCCGTACTCTTAAGCCGTTGTATCTGTGCCTTTTGTGACTGGATTAATTGCATCAGCTTAGTCGTCAAGTAAAAATAACTTATACATCTTGCTTGTCCTTTTGCTTCTTTTCTGTGTTGCGTCAAGGCTTACATAACTCGTTATGCGCGCCTTAACGCGCCTTGAAAACAAACAAAATTACGGCGCAATCTATACAACTTATTTTTACTTGCCTCCTTACTATCCGTTTGTGAACGATATCAAGGATGCTGTAACCGTTCACGGGTTCAGGGTTCACCGTTCAGGGTTACCTTTCTGTAAGGGTTCAGGGTTAAGAGGTTGAGGGTTGTTTTCTATTCTCATGCCTTCTACACTCCCGCCTGCCTCGCAAGCTTGGCGAGTGGGCAGGAAGAACTCACGAATCAACGGTTCAAATTTTTGATAAACCCTGAACATCTTAACCATTGAACCCTGAACCTTTGAACCCTTGAACGGCTACAAGATGCTTACGCAGAGTTCATTATCCATCCACCGCCGAGGGCCTTGTAAAGACGCACCAGATTGGAGGTTACTGCACCGTCGCTTTGGGCAAGTTCATCCTGAAAGGACTGCAGCGAACGTTGGGCGTCCAGCACATTGCTGAAATCCACCAGGCCGGCCTTATATTGGTCCTGGGCCAGCTCATATGCCCGTTGGGCCGCGGCAGTAGCCGCGGTCAGCGATTCCCGTCGTAGCTGTTCTTTCGCATAGGCCACCAGGACGTTTTCCACCTCCTCCTGGGCCTTGAGGACCGCGGCTTCGTATTGGATCAGGGCCTGTTCCTGGAGAGCGGACTGCACCTTGATGTTTCGGCGGATTGCACCTGCATCAAAGATGTTCCAGGAGACGCCGGGACCAACGCTCCAGGTCCGGCTGGCGGATGTCAATAGATTTGCAGTGGAAATGGATTCAAGCCCGATGGAACCGCTCAACCGGAACTTGGGATACAGGTCCGCAGTGGCCACGCCGATCCGGGCCGTCTGGGCCGCCAGGTTACGTTCTGCACGACGTATGTCGGGCCGGTGACGCATGGTCTCTGCCGGTACTCCAACGGCCACTGTCACGGGTAGCACCGGTATGGGCTTCCTCTCGGCCAATTCCTGATGAACCGAGCCCGGCTTTTCCCCCAGCAGCACTGCCAGACGATTTTTGGCTGCCTCCAGTCCGGTTTGTAAAGACGGTATCAGGGAACGGGTACGTTCAAGGTTGTAAATGGATTGCTGTACAGGCAGATCATCAATGGTCCCGGCCTTGTATCGTGAACGGTTCAGTTCGCAAGTTTCTTCCTGTGCCTTGATATTCGCCTCGGTCACTGCCAATCGGGTCTGGTAGGTACGTACCTCTATATAGTTCAGGGCCACCTCGGCCAAGAGGCTCACCAATACGTCGTGTAAGTCTTCATGAGTGGCTTCGAGATTCGCCTGGGCAGCCTCTACCGAGCGGCGTACCCCGCCGAACACATCCAGCTCCCAGCCGGCGTCAAAACCGGCCGCATAGAGTTTGCTTTCATCTCCGGTTTGGCTGTTTTCGCTACTGCGATATTTCGTGGCGGAAGCGCCGGCATCCAAGGTGGGGAAAAGATTCGCCTTGCTGATGCCCCGCAGTGCCCGGGCTTCACGTACACGGGCCATGGCCTCTTTCAAATCAAGATTCCCCTTGACGGCGCGTTCCTCAAGGCTGGATAGTTCTTGGTCATTGAGAGTGGTCCACCAGTTGGCCATGGTTTCAGGATTCAGACGATCGGCGGTCAGATCGCCCTGGAGTTGGGTGTGCCATTCTTCCGGCGCCACGGGCTCCACCTGGACATAGTTTGGACCAACCGCACATCCGGCAAAGATCAGGATGATGATCACGGCAGCCGGGATGATCAGTGGGCAGCGCGGCCTTTGGCGAACCTGTATATAGTGATGTCGTTTGAACATTATGGATCTCATGATTATTTCCATTTGCAATACATTTTTTTGACAGGACCAACAGGATAAAAGTAAATCATATAAATCTTGTTCATCCAGTCAGGATTCCTTGTCGTCCCGCGCACGCGTGCGCCAGGCAGTGCCCTTTTCACGAAACGTCTGAAAGGCATAATAAAGCGCCGGGACCAGAAAGATACCAAACAGCGTTGACGCCAGCATGCCGCTGAAGACAGTGGTCCCGATAGCCCGGCGGCTGGCCGCGCCCGCGCCCGTGGCGATCACCATAGGGGTTACACCCAGAATAAAGGAAAAGGCCGTCATCAACACGGGACGGAAGCGGATTCGCGCCCCCTCCACCGCTGCCTCGGCCACTGAGAGCCCCTGTTCTCGCCGGTCCTTGGCAAATTCCACGATAAGGATGGCGTTTTTGCTGGCCAGGCCCACCAGCAGCACCAGGCCGATCTGGGCATAGATGCTGAGGTTGAGCCCCACGATCCACAGACCGGTCAGTGCCCCCAGACTGGCGACAGGGATCGAGATAATAATGGACAACGGGATGTTCCAGCTCTCATATTGACCTACCAGAAAAAGATAAGAAAAGACCAGGGCCAGGGCGAACAGAATCAGGACTTTGCCGCCGGCTTTCTGTTCCTGAAAGGACATTGCCGACCAGTCATAGGAATATCCCTCGGGCAGTGTCTTGGCCGCCACCCGCTTCATCGCCGCCATGGCATCCCCTGAGCTGAAACCAGGGGCGGCTCCACCGTTAATCTGTACACTGCTAAACTGGTTATAACGGTTCACGAGCTGGGGGGCCAGGATTGTTGACAGGGTTGCCAGACTGTCCATGGGTACCATCTTGCCCTCGTTGCTGCGTACGTAAAGTTTACCTATGTCTTTAACCGAATCGCGGTACGGCGCATCGGCCTGGACCTTGACCTGATAGCCCCGTCCGTAGAGGTTGAAATCGTTTGCATACCTTGACCCAAGCTGGGCTTGCAGGGTTGAGAATACTCTGCTGACCGGCACCTTAAGCGTTTCAGCCTTGGTGCGATCGAGGTCTACAAAGATCTGAGGCGTATTGGCCGTATAGGTGCTGAAAACCCTCATCAGGGCTGGATCCTGGTTGGCGGCTATGACCATGGCCCGGGTCGCAGCGGCAATTTCCTGGGGGCTTTGGTCCCCCAGGGCCTGCAGCCGGAAGTCAAACCCGCCGGTCATGCCAAGGCCCTGGATGGGCGGGGGGACAAAAGCAAAACTGTTGGCCGAGGAGATGGCAGCCAGTTTCCCCTGGGCCTGCCCTACTATGGCATTCAACTGCAAGCCCGGACTGGTGCGCTTATCCCAGGTGTCCATGATCACAATACCAAATCCGACATTTTCAGCATTCCCGCTGAGCAGGCTGAACCCGCTCACTCCAATGACATCCTGGACACCCTTAATGCCTTTGAGTTCTTTGGTGATCTGCTGCATAACCTCACCGGTGCGGTCCAGCGCGGAGGCCTCGGGGAGCTGAACATCAAACAAAAAGGCCCCCAGGTCCTCCTCGGGCAAAAAGCTGGAGGGACGGGTCTCAAACAAGTAGTAGGAAGCGCCGAATACACCCACGAAAATCAGCAGGACCACGACCAGCCGCCGGATCAGCCATGCAGACCCGGCCACGTATCTGTTACGTGATGCATCCAGTGCCCGGTTGAACCAGGCCAGGGGCCCCAGCCGGATGGGACTTGTTTGCCTGAGCAGGACAGCGCAGAGCGCAGGGCTCAGGGTCAGGGCGATGATTGCAGAAATGACAACTGATGTACACAATGTCACTGCAAACTGTTTGTAGAGCTGACCAGTGATGCCTGGCAGAAAACCGACCGGGACAAACACTGCAAGCAGCACCAGGGTGGTGGCAATGATCGGGCCGGTGACCTGGCCCATGGCCCTGATGGTAGCGTCTTTTGGGCTTAGGCCTCTTTTATGCATGACCCGATGGACATTCTCCACTACCACAATGGCATCGTCGACCACCAGGCCGATGGCCATGATCAGGGCAAACAGGGAAATAGTGTTGGCGTTAAAGCCCAGGGCCAGCAGCACGGCAAATGTCCCCACCAGCGAGACTGGAATAGCCAGGGTGGGGACCAGGGTGGCCCGCCAGTCCTGCAAAAAGAGGAAGGTCACGCCCACCACAAGGAGAAAAGTGATAAACAGCGTCAGCCCAATCTCATGGATGGCCGCGGAGACATACTTGGTGGTATCGTAAATGATCTGGTATTGCACATCGCCCGGCTGACGCTGTGCAAGACGTTCAAGCTCTGCCCTGACCTCTTTCATGGTATCCAGGGCATTGGCGCCTGAGGATCTGTAAACCGCCATCCCCAGGACCGGTGCGCCGTTGAGGATCGACTTGTTGCCGTAGGACTTGGCGCCAAGCTCTACACGGGCAATATCGCTGATGCGCACCAGGCCCCCCTTGGCGTTGGTGCGGACAATGATATTTTTGAAATCTTCAACGTCGTTAAGACGACCCTTGGCCCGCAGGGTATACTGGATCTGCTGGTTATCGCCGGCAGGCGTTGATCCGATCGAACCGACTGCAGCCTGGACATTCTGTTCACGGATGGCGGTGATCACGTCATCCGCGGTCATGCCCATGGAAGTGAGACGCTCCGGGTCCATCCAGATACGCATACTGTATTCGAATTCCCCGAAAATAAAGACATCACTCACGCCGTTAAGACGTACCAGGGCATCCTTTATTTCCCTGCTGGCATAGTTGCTCAAAAAAAGCTTGTCCCTGGAGCCCTCTGGAGAAAAATAACAGATCACAGCCAGCATATCCGCGGAGCGTTTACGTACATCTATCCCCTGCTCGATTACGTCTCTCGGAAGTTTGGGGGTGGCGAGTTGCACCCGGTTTTGAAGGTTGACCTGGTCGATGTCCGGATCAGTGCCTACAGCAAAGGTGACGGCCAGTTCATAACGTCCGTCATTGGAACAGGTGGAGGACATGTAGAGCATGTTATCAACGCCGTTTACCTCCTTCTCAATCGGCGCTGCCACATTGTCGGCCACGACTTGGGCGTTGGCGCCCGGATAGACCGCGGTCACCCGGATCTCAGGAGGGGTGATCCTGGGATACTGGGCCACAGGAATATTCAGCATGGCAATCAGCCCGGCCAGGGTGATAATAATCGACACCACCGCAGCCAGGCGCGGGCGTTCAATAAAAATCCTGGAAAACATGCATCACCTCCTGTCCTGGTGAGCGTTCACGGGTTCAGGGTTCACCGTTCAGGGTTACCTTTCTTTCGTTATCCAACGCCGGGTAAATCTCACTCTAGGCTTCGGTGCAAGACCGTTCAGAACTCATGAAACAACTGCTCAGATTTTCAGTAAACCTTAAACCTTTGAACCTTTGAACCTTTGAACCCGTGAACGGTTACCTGTTCTGTTTGTCCTCGGTGATGGTTTTTACAATTTGCCCGGGCTGGACTTTCTGCACTCCCTGTACAATGACCATCTCTCCGGCCGCCAGCCCTGATTCGACGGCCCACTGAGTGTGGACAACAGGCCCGGTAGTGATGCGACGCTGAATCACCCTGTTCTCGCTATCCACAACCAGCACATATCGCCCATCATGGTCTTCCTGGACGGCTGCCTGCGGCACCATCGGCAGTTGTTTGCCTTGACTACGGCTTATCAGAACGGTGACATACTGTCCCGGCAGCAGCAAACCGTCATGGTTGTCAAATACAGCCCAAATCGCAATGGTGCCGGTCTTGGCATCTACTGTATTATCCACAAAATCCACATGCCCGGCGGTTTTAAGGATTTTACCGCTGGGCAGTTTGATACGGGGCATCAGGGTATACTTCTTTTTATCCGGCGAGGAGTCGCCAATCGCCGCCTTGACGGCCGCCAAGTCATTTTCACTGATGGAATACACCACCCGGATCGGGTCCAACTGGACAATTTGCGCCAGGGGGCCTGAATCAGGCTCAACCAGATTGCCCTTGGTGAAAGCGGTTCGCCCGATGCGTCCCTTGATTGGGGCCCTGACCGTAGTGTATCCCAAGTCAAGTTCGGACAGATCGAGGTCGGCCTTGGCCTCCTGGAGCTGGGCTGTGGCACGGAGTTCGTCGGCCACGGCATTGTCGATGTCTGTTGCGGACACCCCGCCGGAACGAACAGTTCTGACCCGTTGCAGATACTGACGGGCCCTGGTAAGGGTCGCTGTTGCCTGGGTTACAATGGCTCTATCCGCGTCAACCTTGGCCTGGTAGGGTGCCTGCTCGATGATATAGAGTAGATCTCCGGCATTGACAT
Source organism: uncultured bacterium (assembly GCA_965539945.1). Classification (GTDB taxonomy): domain Bacteria; phylum Desulfobacterota; class Dissulfuribacteria; order Dissulfuribacterales; family UBA3076; genus UBA3076. The sequence goes on along the minus strand of CBETWD010000048.1, from coordinate 3,530 downwards.
CACTTCCTTCCTTGAACTTGACCTGTTCAAGAAAACCCTCGACACGGGCCCGCAGGTCCACGCTTTGAATGGCCTCCACATGGCCTACATATTCCGCCGGTGGATTGACGTCCTGCTCAATGACTGCCGCAACCGTCACCAGCGGCGGCGGGCCGCCACCCGGACCTGGAGGATCGGCCGTCGCGTTCCAGGGAAAAACCGATGTCAGCAGAAGGGCAAACAGTACAGAGTATTTTGTTTTCATCATTTGGTCAGTACTCCCTTGAGAAACATGTCCCTGATCACCGGAATGTTCGCTCCGTATGGATGCTGCTCCGGGTCTTCAAGCCAGCAGAAAAGAAATGCATTGGTGAGACCCTCCAGGGCCACGGCCATGTGATAGGGATCCATCTCGCGAAAGACCTTCCTGCGGACACCGGTTTCCAGTACGGAAGCCAGCCGCAGGATGAATTTGTCATACAGCTTGCGGATATCTTGGTCAAGCCCGGCCTTGATATTGAAACTCGCGCCGCGCGTTTCTGCAAAATAAAGGCGCAATGCTGCAAGGTTGTCGGCGAAAAGCCGCGCCTTGGCGGCAATGTAGTCTTCGATCACGGTAAGGACGTCGTTTTTCTCGGAAAGGACCCCCATAAGTACTCGGTGGTATTCCTCTGCCTTTTCCATTATGAGGGCCTTATAGAGATCCTCCTTGTTTTTGAAGAACTTGTAGAGAGTACCTATGGCAAACTCGGCCCTTTTCGCAATCTCGTGCATTGAGACGTTGTGAAATCCCTTTTCTGAAAAAAGCTCGAGCGCAGCAGCAAGCATCTGGCGACGATGCCTGAGTTTCTCTCTTTCCCGACGCGAGAGTTTCTCTCCTTGCATTATTCGCCCTCCATTTTTTAATTCAAAATTGTGTCTAAACGGATTTTTCGTTTAGACACCAATTAGGTGCCGCCAAATTCCATGAATCTGACGTCATGTTAAATAAAGTGACACACAATTCACATTGTAGGAGGAAACATTTTGTTGTCAAGCGAAAAAATTGAAAATCTCAGAAAACCAAAGAATGAACAAAAACAAATATGGCGGCTCCGGCTCTTGACATGCGGATAGCGTCCGATCCTGAGAATGCACACTCGGCATACTCAGCGTTGAAGAAATTCGGCGCGCCACCGGCAAATCTTACCCCACATGATTTCACCCAGAAGGATTACTTCTATCAGATGGGCCAGCCGCCTTTGACGGTGATAATTTGACCAAACTCTTTGAAAAGACGACTATCTAATTTGACATAATCAGGATAATATGGGATGTAAAAAAAACAATACCGGTTTTAATAAGTCCTGAGACGTGGTTGGCTTAATCATTTAAAAATTTTCCATATTAATCCTGTTTCAAAGGAGTGAGCAACATGAAAGCATTGGTAGTCTATTCAACCAAGACAAAAAACACGTTGAAATTAGCTGAAGCACTGTATGACACCCTTCGTTATCGCAAGGAATTGAAATCAATTACTGATAAACCAAATCCGGATGACTATGGTTTTATTGCCGTGGGTTTCTGGGTCAAAGACGGTAAGCCGGATACTGCTACCATGGAATTCCTGCCCCAAATCCGGGACGGACAAGAGGTCTTTCTGTTTGCTACCCATGCCTCGGCAAGAGATTCCGAGCCTATCAGAAATGCCATGAAAGTTGCAAAGGAGCTGGCTAACAAAGGGCGGATCGTCGGGACATTCGGTTGCCAGGGCGAGGTCTCTCCAGAGATGATGGAGAAGATCGCCGCCCAGGACAAAAAGCCAGCCTGGTTTGCTGATGCGCCGGCAGCAAAAGGACATCCTGATGAGAAAGATATCGCTGAGCTTGTTCATCTCATTAATACAATTTGCATTTGAACTGAGTTTACCGTAAACGCAAACATTGAAGATGTTTGGCCTAACTGGGGAAGAGGAAAGGAGTTTTCCTATTCCCCAGTTTTTCGTTTTGGTTTTGTGCAGGCCATTGGTCTTTTTTCCTAGAAAAGCTTTCCGATTTTCCTGAAACCATACCAAAACAGGACTCCTCCGAGAATAATAACCCCTGCAAAATATTCCCATAAATCTATCAAGGCGGTTCCTCTGAAAAAGACGCTTTCACTTCCTTGAATATAGTAGCGCAATGGTGAAATAATCGAGAGATACTCTAAAATCGGATGCACTGCATAAACCGGTGTCCAGGCTCCGCTGAGGAATAGCAACGGCATCATTATTAAGACGGAAAGCTGTGCTACTTGCATGATATTACGTGCCACCGAGGCGATAAAAAGCCCGATGCCTGCACTTGTGAAGGCATAAAAAAAGGTCAGTAACATAAAGGCAGCCAGTGAACCATTAATCGGCAGATCAAAAATTCCAAAAAGCACTGTGCCGACACAGACAAATGTCCCAACCATCACTATAATTACCTGGGACAGACTTTTTGCCAGAATGACGGCCTTTGCGTCGGTTGGCATCAAAAGCATGATATCCCAGGTGCCATTCTCTTTCTCTTTAACAAAAACAGCCGCAGTTAGAATAACAGCCAGGATTGTGATAATCGACAAGAGCTCAGAGAGAGCCATGAAATAGCTATAAGATGTATTGGGGTTAAAAAGTTTGTGGATTTGGATTTCTATCGGGGCAAGCGATGGAGCATCCTGGAACCGCATAAGTATATGCTGGATATAATTGAGTGCTAAATAGCTCTGGGTCGAGGCAGTTGAATCCAACAACAAATTGAGGACCGGATTATTTCCGGCATGATATCGTTTTTCAAAATCGCTCTCAAAGACCATACCAACCATAATTTCTTTATTGCGTATTGCGAGGTTTAGTTTTTCCTGTGATGCAAAAAAGACAGGCTCCTGGAATTGTGGATAGTGCAGATGTGATAGCATTTTATTGCTAATAAAGCCTGGTGAATAATCTATTACCCCTACGCCGACATTTCTGGCATCCAGGTTTATTCCATTACCGGCAATATAGACATCGAGTGTAAAGGCATAGAGTACTACAATCAAAAGTCCGTAAGATCGCAGAAACTCTAACAGCTCTTTACGGATAATCGCCAAAAAGGCCCTCATGTAATCCTCTTTTTCAGCAACAGTGAACCAATACCAAGCAATGTAGTTGCATATCCCACCAAAATAAGAAGATAGAGCAAATTTTTGCCGGCACTCAATCCGTCTCCAACCAAAAAGACATCATAAAGAATATGCGTATAATACATTACGGGATAGATATGTGCTTCAATGGCTGATTCCCCTTCCATTGAACTAATGGGCATAAGCATCCCGGAGTAAAGAAAGCCCGGGATTATGGTAATTATCAATGTTAATACATAGGCTACAATTTGGGATGATGTAATAATTGATACGAGCAGACCGACTGAAAGACTAATGATAATATATATAAATGAAGAGAAAGTATAGAGCAAGAAACTTCCTCGAAATGGCAGTTCAAATAGATATATGGCCCATAAAAAAAGAATAAAAATATTGACGCTGTGAAGCAGTAATACAGGCAAAAGCTT
>CBETWD010000047.1:0-13344 GCA_965539945.1 uncultured bacterium | reverse complement strand
GCTCAAACGATCGCGTCCCCTCCACCTTGCAGCGAACCATTTTTCTCCATTTCAACCTCCTGTAAACGGTCATTTTGGGGGAGAATGCTTGTCCTATCCTTACCAGAGCATCTGTTGAACTTCCTCTTGAGTCAGAACGGTTGGAGGGCTCGGTTTTCGTTTTGAACGGACAGGGGCGATCTTGCCACCAAGGGGCTGATCAAGGACATCACGATAGAAAAAGACAGGGGCATTCAAGGCCTGGCGCTGGGTTAAGGCTGCAAAATTGCCTTTGGTCGCCAGGTGTGATAGAAATTTCTCAATATGCTTCGCATCAAGTTTCCCGGGGTTAGTTTTACCTCCGAAAAACTTAGCGGTTAGCTATTAGTTTAATGATTATCGGTCTACTGCCCTGACAAGCAGGATGTTTTGCTATTACAAAATTAGGTATTAGCTGTTAGCGGTTAATTTGCTGCTGTTTTCCAAATAGGTTACTAACAACTAAAAGCTAAATGCTAATAGCTGTTCATCACGAATTACCACACTAATCCGTGATGAACCATTTTTCAAAGCTAAACCCTAATGGCTAACAGCTAACCGCTCGACTTAGGTGATAGTAACGGAGTACCTCCCGCACCTGGTCCATTAATTTGGCATCCGGGTCTGGTCGAAATTTTGGTTTATTTTCCATGGTGGATATGACAATCTTACAATATATGGAAATTTACAAGCAATATTTAATAAGTGAATCAATTTTTCCATATTGAGTCGCTTGATATGGGAATAGACGGAAAATATGTCCATCTATATGGTTAATATCATGGAAAGTTTCCATTTATTACTCTGTTCGGCTCGCTTTCTATAATTTGTGATTGGGTATTAACTTGTATGTCGATCCCGGCATAATGAAGGCGTCTTTGGAAAAGCTATGGAATTTTTGAGAGCACCAGAATTACAGGGAATTGCCGCAATCATTGCAATTTTGCAAGTGGTCATTGCAGTAGTAAAAAGTTTACAGTCTTCTACTCCTGTTCAATCAGGCGGCCAACCAGACTCTATTCTGCCTTCATCCGCATCTACTCTGAGCCCAATTAAATTCGCGATTGGGAGTGTTGTTTTTCTGATAGTCAGCTGGGTTATATACTGTATTCCGTGGGTGCTTTTAGCGCTCGCCATGAGCTTTCCACCTTCAATGGTGTTAAGTGCTCTCTTCTTCGCTCTTGGAGCTTTTACAGCGTTAGGTGTCCTATTGAGCAAATTTCCAATGGTAGGTGGCTTTTTAGGTGGTAGCATCCCCCTCGGCACGCTAGCCCTGTTTTACACGTCTTCGAATGCCCAAATGTTCAATACAGCATCCCCATTAGCGTGGTTTGGAGTATTTTTTATCTTCGGCGGGTTGATAGGTGCAGTTACCGGACCAGCAGCTTTAAGGATTGTACAAATGCTTGGGCTGCCAGTACGATTTTGGTAAGAATGTACCAATGGAGCATACCAATAGCATATGAGGTCAGACTCGTGGTGCAAATGGAGTCAGAGTAAAATTAATGGAGGTTTAATATGAACAAACAATTTAAAATTATTGTAGAAAAACATTCTGATGGTTATCTTGCATATCCACTTGGCTTGAAAGGCGTGGTAGTAAGTGAAGGTGATACATACGAAGAAGTCTTAACAAATGTAAAATCTGCAATTCAGTTCCATATTGAAACATTTGGAGATGAAGTTTTTGAAGTGGATGAACCAATTTTAGAAGCATTTGTAGCTGAGACCGGAGTAGCAGTAAATGCCTAAATTCCCTGTTGATGCCCCGAAATCAAGAGTAATTAAGGCATTAAAACGACTTGGCTTTGAACTTGTGAGAGAGCATAAACATATTGCGATGGTCAGAGAAAACTCAGATGGAACAAAAACCCCATTAACTATGCCAAATCATCCCAAGCTGAAAAGTTCCACACTGCGAACTATTTGCACGCAAACAAATATAAGCCGAGGTGAGTTCTTAAAAGCATATGAACGAGTATAGATAACTATACCCACAACAGCGGCTAATCGGGTAGCCGGGGGGTTTTCTCCCCCAGCCCCACACCACCCCACAAGCGGGTCCACATAGGGCGGTTCATCAAGGTTACCGGGCTGTAGCCGGGTAGTGAATCTTCACCCACTGTTCTTTGACAGTAGTTGAAGACTTGAAGGCGGCTCCTCCACAATGCGCCTGGACAATACTCCTCCGGTCGGATTCAATGTATGTTCAGAACTCATGGATACCTTTCCCACTCTTGCTGTTCGGCCCTTCACCATATCCGGGACATTACTCCCGACATTTGGCTAGTATGGCCTCTGCTGACTCCTGCTTTCTCACCATACAGGTCGCCCTGTACAACTCCGGCTTCCTTCAGACGATACCTCACGGTAACGCCCTCTTGAGACGCCATAGCTAGGCGAAGGCGCTTGCCTTCGGCTAGTACTTTCGCTACCATGGAATCATAGTAACGGGGTTCACATACAGAGGACTTTAACCTCATAAGTTCACGCCCATGCCGGGCGTACACAATTTAATTCAGCGGACGGCAAAAAGCGCCGCCCCTGATTAATCGCGTTCTCCAGCCACCAAGATTAAACGGTTATTCACATTTTCAGCTTGAGGGCGGAAATCCGGGAGAAATGTCGAAGATTGCACCTGGCCAAATAATCAGGTCTTGAATGAAACTGATGCTGTGCTTAAGATGGTTTGCGATGCTTTCTCGGATCACCCCTCACATCTCTTCCCTCAAAGGGGAGAGGGGTGAAAAAGGATATGTTCAATGTTGAATGTAGCTTCATCTGCCTTATTACGATTTGTCGCCATCTTGTTACTCATCCAGATATCTGCTTGCAGCTCGCAGACTGATGAGCAAACTCAGGGAGGTCTAGTCCGTGTGGTCGCTGTTGGTTCCCAGTGGTATGGGCACGTGCCTGTATGGGTCGGAATTGAACGCGGCATTTTCATAAAATACGGGTTTCAGGTGGAGTGGCGGTTCATCGGTAAAAGTATGGATCGTCTCAATGCCATTTCTTCTGGAAAGGCGCAGTTTGCCAGTTTAGGCGAGATCGCCATGCTGAGCGCGATGGCGCATGGTAATCGGCGTTTCTATTGGGTAGGCAATCAGGATATCGCCCCAGGCTTTGAAGGGTTAGTGGCCCGCCCGGGCATTGAACGTTTTGACCAGCTTAGGGGCAAGTGCATCGGTTTTCCTTTCGGTTCATCTGTGGAGCTCACCTGCCGCATGCTTCTGAAACAGCACGGACTCAATCCTGGTCAGGATGTTCGTCTCGTTAATCTGGAGGTGGGTGATGTCCCCGCGGTTTTTCGTGCCGGGAACGTGGATGCAGCGCTTATCTGGGAACCTGGTTTTTCTCAACTCGCTGCAGTCCCCGGAGCTACCGTGTTGGGCATGGATACGGATACTGAGGTCTACCAACGTTTTGGGACCATGACAGGTCCGGATGTATTGATCCTTGGGAAAGACTGGGCGGATGCCAATCCTTTGCGTGCCCGCAAATTCCTGAAGGCCTATTTCGAGGCCCTGGAATGGGTAAAACACCACCCTGAGAAAGCGACAGACATTGCCCATGGCCGATATATTCAGCAAGACAGGGCGTTGATAGGCACCAACATCGAGAAATTTGTTTGGTACGGGATTGAGGAACAATATCGCGTGATGAATGATCAAGGCATCTTTGCTCAAGTGGAGTATATCTTGGATATTTTGCACGATCAGATGCATGCCATACCGGTAAAACCTAAATTCCGCGACTGGGTAAATCTAGACCTGTTGCGCACACCGGATATGGGATCAAGGGACAGTACATCAAGGCCGTCACCAGATGGATAACAAGGAATTTGATCTTTGGCAGACCACGGTCATCGGCGCGCTGGGGCTGCTGGTATTTGTTGGTAGCTGGGAAGCACTGGTACGTCTGGGTGTGATCGACCCATACTTTTTGCCGGCGCCTAGCGATATACTCCGACGTATGCTTCAAATGGCGACAGGTCCTGAGGCAGTGCTGGCTCACGATATCAAAATGAGTGCAACACGAGTACTCACCGGGTTTGCGCTCAGCGTCCTGATCGGAGTGCCACTTGGTTTAGTCATGGGGATGAGTCATTGGGTAAGGGCGGCACTCAATCCTGTGGTTTCTATTATCCGTCCCCTTCCTGCTCTAAGTTGGATACCCTTGTCTATGCTGTGGTTAGGCATCGATGAACAGCAGAAATACGCCATCGTCTTCATGGGTAGTTTTGCCTCGGTGCTGGTCTACACCACGGATGCCACTATGCGCGTGGATGAGATACTCATCACAGCAGCCCGTAATTTAGGTGCTTCACGGCTGCAAACCATACGTCATGTCATGTTACCGGCAGCCCTGCCGAACATTCTCAGTGGTCTAAAAGTGGTGTTGGCCATAGCCTGGACCTGCGTCATTTCCGCCGAGATGGTAGGCGCCAATAGCGGTCTGGGATTCCGTATCTGGACGGCCAAAGAATGGTCCGATACGGGTCAGGTGCTGGTGGGCATGTTATCTATCAGTCTCACTGTTCTCATCTTGGATATCCTGTTCCGCTGGATCGAGCATATTCTTTTACCTTGGCAACGGGGAGCCACGCGAGCGTGACTGAAGCCGTTATCCAGGCACAAGACGTAAGCAAGATCTTTACGCTACGCAAAGGCATTCTCAGTGCTTTGGAAGTTTTTTCTTTAGATGTCCACAAGGGTGAAGTTGTCTGCATTGTTGGTGCCTCAGGTTGCGGCAAGAGTACGTTTCTCAATATCGTTGCCGGATTTATTTCGCCGACACGGGGACGGGTTTTGCTCGAAGGCAAAGAAATCCAGGGAGTGGAGCCGCGCTGTGGTATGATCTTCCAAAACTATGCCCTGTTCCCCTGGATGACTGTCTTGGAAAATGTCGCCTTTGGCCCACGACTCAAAGGGGTATCAACCAAGCAGCGATATGAACAGGCCAACCGCTGGATTACGATGGTGGGCCTGGAGGGCTTTGAAAACGCTTACCCGGGAGAACTCTCAGGCGGCATGCAGCAGCGGGTGGCCCTGAGCCGGGTGCTTGCCAACGAACCGGATGTGTTGTTGTGTGACGAGCCTTTTGCCGCCCTCGATGCGATGACTCGGCAGATCATGCAACAGGAGTTATTACATATAGTCCACAAGTCTCAAAAGACCGTGCTGTTTATTACTCACTCTATTGACGAAGCCTTAATTTTGAGTGACCGTTTGGTGGTGATGTCCGCCAGGCCTGGGCGCGTTAAGGCCATTTATAAAAACGATCTGCCGCGGCCCCGAATACTTGATATGCAGCTCACCGACCGATTCCTGGAGCTGAAGCGGGAAGTGTGGGAACTGGTACAAGAAGAGGTAATAGGCTCGATGACGGCGCCACGCTTAGGTTGAGCATGAGCCGAATGGCCATTTCTGAAATTTCTAAGCTTATCAAGAAGGTCTGGGAGATTGATCCCCTGACCTGCCCGCGATGCGGCTCTGAGATGCGGATCATCAGCCTGATCCAGGACCCGGATGTGATTCGCCGGATACTTGAGCACCTTGGTCAACCTGCTCCCCAATCCCTAAAAAGCGATTTCCTATCAATTTTCCTATCAATCAATCAATTAGAGGCCGATAGATACTACAGAGTCAGCCATGTACCGACAGGGGTGTCCGGCTTGGTGACCCTGTGGTGCTCCGTGGTTTCGTGACGGACGGTGGACTCCGGGAGATCCCTGATTCGTCCAGGAAACGGGGGATATGAAAAGAGTATGATGCGTGCATCTAAGAAAATAATTGTCGCGTTCCTGATGCTGGTCCTGGCATCTTTGTCAGGGTATGGGTATGCAGACGAGACGGGCGGGATCGACGTCATTCTCGTCATGGACAGCTCCGGGAGCATGAAGAAGACCGACCCCATGAACCTGCGCATACCTGCGGCCAGGCTGTTCCTGTCTCTCCTTGGGAAACATGACAGGGCAAGCGTCGTGAGCTTCAGTGATAAGGGGTATCCATTGATACAGTTAATGAAAATCGATGGGAACGACGAAAGGCTGTACGATGCAGTCGGCAGGATTTCTTCGCGGGGAATGTATACGAACATCCATGACGCACTCCTGAAGGGCTTTGATGTCCTGCGGGCAAACTGGCTGCGCGATCGGAAAAAGATCATTGTTCTCATGTCTGATGGGAAGATGGACGTGGGTAACCCTGCCAAAGACGGACAGTTGGTCCAACAGGTACAGCAGGAGCTTGTACCGAGGCTCAGAGAGAGGCAGATCAGGATCCATACGATCGCCTTCAGTGAGTTTTCCGACAGGACATTACTCAGGGAGATCGCGGAGAGGACGGACGGTTCCTTCAATCTCGCCCTGAAGGACAGGGACCTCCACAATATTTTTTCTTCAATATTTGAGAATGCCAAACAGCCGGAGATGCTCCCCATGGAAGGAAGCAGCTTTCTGGTGGACCCATCCGTTCAGGAACTCACCATCGTGGCCACAAAGGGCACACCCGACGCGAAGATCATGCTGCAATCTCCGGATAGCAAAAAGTATTCATCGTTTCAGAGTACAGGCGACATGGAGTGGTTTGTGTCGAGGGAATTTGTCATGATCACGGTCAGAAAACCCATTCCGGGCACGTGGGAGCTGCTCTTCAGTGCCGATGAGGGAAACAAGGCCTATATCATTTCCGATCTTCAGCTGAAGACGAATTTCGACCGGCTGAACATACCCCTCGATGAGCCGGTCAATTTTGACATATGGCTTGAGAAGAATGGTGCTGTTTTGAAGGAGAAACTGATCCTTGAGGGGGTCGACTTCTTCGCAGAGGTAGGGGAAGCAGGGAGTGAACCGGTTATGATGAAGCTCGGTGACACAGGGAACAAGAGTGACCGGCACAAGAATGACGGTCTCTTTTCCTTTCTGTATATACCCCGGAGCGCCGGGCAGGCGGAAATCAGGATCGTGGCAAAGGGAAAGACCTTTGAGCGTGAAAAGGTTTTTCATCTCAATATCATCGGCCCGGAAGAGGAAGAAGAAGTTCGTGATGAAACAAAAAGGGATGGCAGTGATCAGGTGACGGAGGGACAGCACGATGAAGAGCAGGTTGAGTGGAAAAAGGTCCTGACGTGGTTTGTCATTCTTAACCTTATTATGGCCACGGGGTTTCTTCTCTACGCAAAGCGGGGCATCTTCATGAAGGGCTCACGATCGCGACCCGCTGATGATGACGAAGAAGACGGTGAGAAAGAGGAGGAAGACGATGATCAGGATTGATGCCTTGCTGTTTCTCTTCATTGTCGAATTCCTGTTGATCTTCATGGGTCTGGCAATCTATATGTTTTTCAGATACAGAGGAGGGTCGAAGGAAGTGATCATCCTCGAAAAAAAGAGAATGGACTTCATCAGGTTCCTTGAAGAGTCGGTCATCAAATTTCAGCAGAAGATCAAGAAATTCAAGGATGGCAAGGAATCGGAAAATGAAGAAACCATGCTTGTCAGGGAAGCAATTGAGACAAAAGTGGGGTTCATGCTTGCCGCGCTCGACGGGTGCAAAAAGGGGGAAGGCGATGAAAAGATTTTCTGGGAACACCTTGCGGGATGGTTTGACAAGTTCATCGGTGGACAGCTCAAGCGCATCAGGGAACTGGAAATGGAGAAAGACAAGATAGATAAGGAGATCACGGAAGGCAAGGCCCATGCTGCCGGTGATAGGGAAGAGTGCGAGCAGAAGGCAATGGAAGAGAAGAAGGCGTTACATGAACAGGTTCAGAAGCTGGAACAAGAGATTGAAGAGCAGAAGAAGGCTCACGAGAAATTACAGAAAGAGTATGGTTCTCTCGAAAGCGAGTACACCATTCTCTATCAAGAGCATAAAAGCGAAAACATTTAGCCTTGCCTCGTTGCTATCGATCCCACAGATTCATATTCGATTTCGAATACAATAATGCGAATTTAGGGAACGCGGAGTTAGTTTAATAATTTAATTGGCGTTGATTTGGCTAATTCCTATCATGGTGGCATGCCTCATTGGATTGATGATTGCTCTTGTAAGCTACCTCTTGGGCCAACTGCCATGACTCAATATCCTCAAATTTAGGGAGGTATGACACATGCTCCCCTCGTTTTATTCTCATATCTTCTCCATTTAGAACTCACGAACCAACGGTTTAGATTTTCGCTGAACCTCTGAACCCTGAACCCGTGAACGGTTACTAAAAATACTTGTAAGTTCATTCAGACACCGCGTCTCCCTGTTCTTCAGAAGATTTACGTGAGAAATGACACCTTTTACGTCCGAATAATTGGCAATATATCACATAAAAGATCGGAAAAGGTTGACGAAGCCGTTCATATGTGCCATGATACGCTGGCATGGATAGAGACATATACAAGAAATTGCGGGCATGGAAGGCTTCTTCCAGGCGAAAGCCGCTTCTTCTGAAGGGTGCGAGGCAAACGGGAAAAACCTTCATCCTCAAGGAATTTGGCCTCAGGGAATACCGAAACACTGCCTACTGCAACTTCGAGGAAGACCCCTCCCTTGGCCGGTTTTTTCAGAGGGATCTGAATCCGAAGCGAATCCTCGCAGAACTCTCCATCTATATGAATCTGGAAGTTCAGCCAGGGATCGACTTGATTATATTCGACGAAATCCAGGTTTCAAATCAGGCCCTGAATTCGCTGAAATATTTCGCTGAGCAGAAAAACGATGTCCACATTGCCGCGGCAGGCTCCCTCCTTGGCGTCAAGATGTCCGTGCCCGGATCCTTTCCGGTGGGTAAGGTAAATTTTTACTATCTTCATCCCATGACGTTTTTTGAATTTCTCGATGCTATGGGGGAATCCAGATACAGAAATCTGCTTGAAGATATTGAAACTCCCACGCCGCTGGCCGAGGCATTTCATTCACATCTCGTGGATCTGCTTCGTTTCTATTATTTTGTCGGGGGCATGCCGGAAGCCGTAAAGCACTTCGCCGATCAAGGGAATGCCTTAGAAATTAGAGAGATCCAACAGGAAATCATCAAATCCTATGTTTACGATTTTGCCAAACACGCCCCTGCCACCGACATTCCCAAGCTCACTCTCATTTGGGATTCCATCCCAAAACATCTCGCTCAAGAAAACAAAAAATTCGTTTTTTCTGCGGTTAAGAAAGGAGCCCGAGCGCGTGAATACGAAAATGCCCTGACCTGGCTAACTGATGCAGGCCTGATATATCGGGCAAACGCGGTTCAAACCGTCCGACATCCTCTCAAGCATTATGCTGAGAGCAGTTGTTTCAAGGTCTATGCCTTGGACGTGGGGTTGTTGGGGGCCATGGCCGGATCGCCCGTTGAACTGTTGGCCAGGGGAAAGCGCCTTTTCAGCGAATATGAGGGCGCCTTTGTGGAAAATTATGTGGCTCAGCAACTGGTATCTCATTTTCAGCAGCCCCTCTATTACTGGCGGAGCAAGGGCGGCAAAGCCGAACTCGACTTTCTTTGTGAATTTGGAACCAACATTTGTCCGCTGGAGGTCAAATCAGGGATTAATCCAAAGAGCAAGAGTCTGAGGTCTTATGATTTGCAGTTCAAACCGGACCGGTTGGCGAGGGCCAACCTTCTCAATCTAAAGTATGACGCAAAAATCCTCAACCTGCCGCTCTACGCCATATCACTGCTTCCAACGCTTATCAGCGCCGAGAAGACATGAAGAAGATGATCCTTGCGACCAGAGGCAAGGTGTTTACCGCGAAAACCCTGGATCGCCTCGTAAAGTGCACAGGTGTTATCCGCACAAGTAATAGACCCCTTTGGGATCTGATGCGAAAAGTTCTCACCGGTTATGCAATTTCCTTTTTCGGTATTTGAAGTGCATAATCCGGGTTAACCGTCGGTATGGGCGGCACGGATCTTACCAAAACCGATATAAATCAATACTGTGCCAGGAGGATAAATATCTCCTTGAGCTGGTGCGGTATATTGAAGATGGTTTCAATATGAGGAGACGTGAAAATTTGACCGGTGGTGGTCTGAGACGAAACGCAGGTGGTTGGATGGAATTCACCAGACCAAAAAACAGCGTAGCAGTTTTTAGAAGGCTGTGCCTCCGGCAAAGGTCAAAAGTCATTGAAAGCAGGTTGCCCGCCATGTTTCCGGCAGATGATTCCTGCATTAGACCTCACAGTATCCTAAGATGAATAGACACTGTGATGGTAGAAACAGATAATCAAAAATGGTAAATTTCTTGGCTATAGGATCTATATTAGGCCTATCAGCAGGTTTTGCCCCAGGGCCACTTCTTGCCCTTGTAATTTCTGAAACTCTTCAACACAATATAAAAGCTGGTTTTAAGGTCGCTCTTGCTCCAATTATCACTGACTTGCCAATTATCATTTTAACTTTATTCATATTGGTAAAGTTATCCAATTTCCATAACGTGTTAGGAATTATTTCATGCATGGGTGGTTTTTTTGTCTTGTATTTGGGTTGCCAAAGTATACGCACGAAAGGAATAGAACTGAACTCTCAGGGGATTAGGCCCAACTCATTGACAAAAGGAATACTAGCCAACGCCTTAAGCCCTCATCCTTATCTGTTTTGGTTTAGTGTCGGAGCGCCAACAGTAACCAAAGCAATGGACCAAGGCATCTTTGCTCCTCTTGTTTTCATCGGCAGTTTTTATGCCTTTCTTGTTGGATCAAAAATTGTGATAGCCTTATTAGTTGGCAAGTCCAGATCGTTTTTAGCCGGCAATGCATACATTTACACAATGCGTTTTCTTGGTTTATTATTATGTATATTAGCAATTGCTCTTTTTCGTGACGGCCTGAAACTATTGGGAATTCCATAAAGTCTAAAGACAAATTCAGCCTGCGCGCCGGGACGTGCTGCTGATTTAAACGTTTGGAGATATTGGTATGCATATTAAGAGAGTCGATCTTTATCCCGAAAAATTTCCTACGACAGAACACTATCCTTTTAACCTGAACATTTTTCACGAGACAAAAAGCATTTTGTTCGATTCGCCGGTGACATTCTTCATAGGAGAAAATGGAACCGGAAAATCGACTTTGCTTGAAGCCATAACTCATAGATGCGGCATATATATATGGGGACGTATTGAGAGAAAACGCTTGAAAGTCAACTTATATGAGCAAAGGCTGTATGAGGCTATTGATATCGAATGGACTGATGGTCCTGTACACGGGTCATTTTTTGCGTCCCAGGTATTCCGGAATTTTGCCCAAATATTGGACGAATGGGCAGCGGCAGATCCTGGATCACTTGAGTATTTTGGGGGGAAATCCTTACTGACTCAATCCCACGGTCAGTCCCTCATGTCGTTTTTCAAGGCTCGCTACAAAATCAAAGGGATTTACTTTATGGACGAACCGGAGACAGCTCTCTCACCGAAAAGCCAATTGGATTTGCTTGCGGTGCTCAAGGACATGAGCCAGGCCGGGCACGCCCAATTTATCGTCGCCACTCATTCTCCAATCCTCCTGGCATGTCCTGGGGCGACGATTTACAGCTTCGACTATGTGCCCGTTAAGCAGGTTGATTACGAAGAGACAGAACTGTTCCGAATATACAAGGGCTTTATGGAGGATAGAAATAAATACCTGGATGCGATATGAGAAAATGCAATTTGACTTTAAACGCCAAACACATTAATTTTACAGACGTTTTGTCGGGCAATTGCAGTTTCTGTATTGTTGCAAACACCCTAAACTGCGGGTCATAAGGCCCGGTGCCTGACTATTTTTTGGCCAATAGTGCGGTCATAAACTGGAATGAAGATAATCCGATTGGGAATTATAATTGGAGGAGATAAGCTTAGGTCTACTGAATTATGGCAGTGACTTCATGCGGGGCCAAGACGAACCAAAAACTGACGATACAAAGATAAGGAGAAAAAATGAAAAGAGCAATGTTTTTTCTTGACCAAAAGGATATGCCGACACACTGGTATAACATCCAGGCCGATTTGCCAAAGCCCTTACCACCGGTTTTGCACCCGGGAACGGGCCGGTCGGTTACCCCTGATGACCTGGCTCCGCTGTTTCCCATGGAGTGTATTATGCAGGAGGTAAGCACCGAGCGCTGGATTGAGATCCCCGAGGAGCTGCAGGATATATACCGTACCTGGCGGCCAACAGTGTTGCACCGGGCATATCGTCTGGAGAAGGCATTGGACACGCCTGCAAAGATTTTTTACAAATATGAAGGAACAAACCAGGCCGGAAGCCATAAGCCCAATAGTGCTACAGCCCAGTGCTACTATAACATGAAGGAAGGCATCAAACGCATAACTACCGAGACCGGCGCCGGGCAGTGGGGAAGTGCCCTGAGCATGTCCGGTGCGTTCTTTGATATGGAGATCAAGGTCTATATGGTCAGGATCAGTTACGACCAGAAGCCGTATCGCCGAATAGCAATGGAGGTCTGGGGGGCCAAGTGTATACCCAGCCCCAGCACGGAAACCCAAGCAGGAAGAGATATGTTGGAAAAATGGCCGGATTGTCCCGGCAGCCTGGGACTCGCCATCAGTGAAGCAGTAGAGGAGGCCGTGAGTCGTGATGACACCCACTACTCTCTGGGCAGTGTGCTCAACCATGTCCTGCTCCACCAGACCATCATAGGGGAGGAGACAAGGAAACAGATGGAGATGGCAGATACCTATCCCGATATTATCGTGGGTAACATTGGCGGGGGCTCCAACTACGCCGGCCAATTCCTACCCTGGATCAGGGATAAGATCAGCGGGGAAAAACCGGATCTGCGCATCATCTGTGTTGAGCCTGAAAGCTGCCCCACCGTGACCAGGGGATTATATGCATATGACTTTGGTGACGCGGTCGGGATGACTCCTCTGCTCAAAATGCATACCTTGGGCCACGGCTTTATTCCGCCCCCGGTCCATGCCGGCGGATTGCGCTATCATGGGATGGCGCCCATTATATGTCACCTTCGTGAACTGGGCCTGGTTGAAGCCGTAGCCACGGTCCAGATCCCTACCTTCGAGGCCGGGATACAGTTTGCCCGCACCGAGGGAATTATTTCAGGACCTGAGCCATGTCACAATATCAGGGTGGCCATTGATGAAGCCCTTAAATGCAAAGAATCCGGCGAAGCAAAAACAATCCTGATAGCCCACAGCGGACATGGGCACTTTGACCTTGCCGCCTATGATAGGTACCTGTCGGGTGAGCTGGTGAATTATGCTTATCCTGAGGAAGACGTAAAGAAGGCCCAGGCCGATCTGCCCAAAATACCGACTTAAGAACGATGTCTTAAACGGTTTAATGTTTTTGTAACCGTTTACGGGTTCAAAGGTTC
>CBETWD010000046.1:0-13541 GCA_965539945.1 uncultured bacterium | reverse complement strand
TTACGAATTTTCTTCGGATCGGTCATAACCATCTATTACTTTTCTCTTAATTTCCGTAACCGTTCACGGGTTCAGGGTTCAGGGTTCAGTGGTTCAAAGTTACATTATCGTTCTATTCTCATGCCTTCTCCATTTTTCGGTAAACCATGAACCTCTTAACCCTTGAACCTTTGAACGGTTACAAATGAAGAATGCCCAATATTTATTTTTTTCTATACAAAGTTAAGAAAAAAGAAAAACTTACCGAAAGAATAAATAGACAAAAAATAAACCATATCTCAGCTTTGCCGGTAAACCGATAATGGAATAAAATGAAATTCCCTTCTCTGCCAAAAAAATGGGGACAGCGTCAACGCCCTACATTGGGGCTGGATATAGGTTCACACAGCATAAAGATTGTTGAACTATCCAGCAGCGGCACAAGCCATACTATCAGGTGTGTTGGCCGTGCCTTGGTGCCACCCCGGGCCATAGTAGATGGTTCAATAAAAGAGCCGGATAAAGTTACAGAGGTACTAAAGGCACTCTTGGGCAATCTCCGGCCCAAAACTAAATACGCGGCCACATCTATCGCTGGCTATTCTGTCATTGTCAAGAAAATAATCGTTCCCTATCAAGACGAAGTTGAGATTGAACGTAATTTGATTTTCGAAGCAGAAAAATACGTACCCTTTGAAATCGAAGAGGTTTATGTGGATTTTCATTCGCTGGATGGAGAGCGCAAAAAAAGCAGCGGGACAGAGATTTTCCTTGTTGCTGCTAAAAGAGAGGTTGTTGATGAATACGCCGCCCTTATTCAGGAAGTCGGTTTGTCCCCGGCAGTAGTGGATGTGGATGCATTTGCCCTTGGAAATGCCTTTGAAGGTACTTTTGGCCTTTTAAATGAACCTATAGTCTTAGTGGACATAGGGGCCCAAAAAACAAACATCAACATAGTTTTGCAAGGCACATCTCTTTTTGCAAGAGACATGGCATTTGGAGGAACCCAGCTTACAGAGGCTATCCAGGAAGCTACAGGGCTGGAATATGTAGATGCGGAGAGAATAAAAATCGCCGGGTCTGAAGACATGGCAATCATGAAGGAAGTGATCCCGATTTGCAAGGAGTTGTCTGGTGTTTGGGCATCAGAACTGAAAAAGGCAATAGATTTCTATAGGGCCAACTCAAGCACGGAAGAATATCCCACACAACTCTATATCAGTGGGGGTTCTGCCCTTTTAAAAGGGCTTGACATGCTTTGTGACGACATAATAGGCCTGCCGGTGAAGACATTAAATCCCTTGCATGGTTTTACCGTCGATCATGGCATAGAGCCTGAGTATATCTCCTCTGTCGCTCCACAAATGGCAATAGCCACCGGACTTGCGCTGAGGGCCTTGACAAAATGATTCAGATAAATCTCCTCCCGGTTAGAGAGTGGCGTAAAAAAGAGGCGGTTCGCCAACAGATTTCAATCTTTGCCCTGTCTCTAATTCTCTTGATAGCTGGTTTATTGGCCGCAGGATTAACGATTCAAGGAAAGGTAAGGGCTCAAAGGCAAGAGCTGGCAACATTAGAAAAAGATAAAGCAAAGTTCGCCTATGTAAACAAAAAGATAGAAAAAGTAAATAAAAAACGAAAACAAGTCGAAAATAAATTTAAGGCCATAGAAAAACTTCAAGGAGGTCGTACAACAACGGTTAAAATCCTGGATGAAGTTGTCAGTTCAATACCTATTGATCGTTTATGGCTTACCAAATTAAGTCTTAAGGGAAATAATGTGCAACTTGGTGGAGTCGCACTGGACAATCACACGGTAGCTCTTTTTATGCGACGCCTGGAAACATCACCAATGTGCAAATCAGTAAATTTGATAAACACCAAACAGAAGTCAATCCAGGGACATGCCCTTATGGAGTTTGGGCTTCAACTGAATATTCAAGCTCAACAAACCAAGCTATTAGCTATTAGCGGTTAGCTATTAGCTTAATGATTACAGGATGTTCTGGTAATATCTTGATTTTTCAAAGCTAAATGCTAATGGCTAACAGCTAATTGCTCAACTTAGGTTACAAAGAGAGCTAAGAAGTCGTGAAATTTAACAAACCAAGCTTGAAGATACCTCCCGGGCTTTTTCAGGCGGCCTATTCCCTTCCTATTTGGCAGAAAGCCGGCATATGGTTGCTTGTCTTAATTATTCCTATGGCCCTGTTTTGGTTTTTTTTTCTGTCTGTTCGTCTAGAAGAAATTAAAACCATATCGGAAAAAATTCCGAACCTGAGGCAAGAGCTGGTCAAGCTGGAAGCAAAATCCAAGCAGATTCCTCAATTGGAAGAAGAATTGAATATCATGAAGGAAATTTTACAAAAGGCCTTGAAGCTACTGCCGGAAAAAGAAGACATACCGACGTTTTTGCCGGAGATTTCTTCACTTGGTAATGAGGCCAGACTGGATTTTTTATCCTTTAAACCACAAAAGGAACAGCCAAAGGCCTTTTACGCTGCTATTCCCATTAACATGGAATTCAATGGGCCTTTTCATAACACCGTCGATTTCTTTGATAATATCAGTCGCATGGCTCGCATCGTGCACATAAAAACGGTCTCAATGGGAAAGGCCAAGAAAACCACGAAGGTCTGGAGTCAAAAGGGATCTGCAAGTGAAAATAAAGGAATCGAACCTGCAGGCGAAGCAGCATCAACAAAAGGAACCGGAGTGAGTCCCACTGAAGGCCAAGAGGTCAAGCGAAGCAGTACCTGGATAATAAATACCCGTTGTGAGGCCGTAACCTATCGTTTTCTCAGCCCGGAAGAACAACAGGCGAAGAAGAAAAAGAAAAGGAAGTGATTAGGTGGAAGGTTGAAGGCTGAAGGTGAAAGGTTATTAGATCACTTCAGCCTTCTACCTTCAACCTAAAGATAAACGACATGAGCAAACAGGCCATAACAAAAATCTATTATAGGGAGTTTATTGCTTATACGAGTCTGCTTATCACTATTTCTTTATTTAGCCTTTGTTGTCTGTCCGGATGTAAAGATAAAACGACCGTAACTCCTGCAGCGCCTTCCATCACAAAAAAATCGACCGCAATTAATTCAAAAAAAGTAAAGGGTTTTCAGGCCAGGCTGGAACATCTCATGGAGCCTGTTACTTATCATTACAGCTCGGATGGAAAACCCGATCCGTTTCAGCCGTTTTTAAAAACAGCACCGAAAATTTCCAGGAAAGCAGCTAGAGAGCAACGCCGGAAAAAAGAGGTTAGGAGGCCGGAAATTTGCGCTACACCATTGGAATGTATGGACGTCGGCCAACTGACACTGGTAGGCATTATTGCCAATGATAAAGGTAACAGGATTGCCATGGCCCAGGACGCTGCCGGGATTGGATACTTTTTGCAGCCTGGTCTGCGGGTTGGCTATAGAAACGGCAGGGTTAAAAAGATCCTTCAAGACAGAGTAATCGTAGAAGAAGAACTCGAAAACATCCGCGGCGAACTGACTTTGCAGGAGAGGGTACTGTTACTGCATCCGGAGGGAAAATAATGGGTTGCAAACGGAAAATCTCATGCCTTTTGATTGTCTTTTTGGTCGGAGTGTTCTGGTGGATGCCGGGCAACAGGCCTGCCACGGGCAATGAGCCAAGCCGGAGCAGACCGGAGCAGAACGACATATCCCACTGGGTAGCTGAGCTTGAATCCCGCCTTCCCGACTCCGGGATTAATACAGAACCGGATGAAACGAAAGATATTACCGCGCCAGGAATTAGTGAGACTTATGGTGATAATTCAGCAGCAAAATTGGTAAGTGATGATGCCAAAGATAAAATTAGTGTGGATCTCTTCAAAGTGGATCTCCACAATGTATTTCGTCTGCTGGGTCAGGTCAGTGGTAAGAACATTGTAGTAGATGAATCGGTAAAGGGTACCATTACGCTGGCCCTGGAAAATGTGCCTTGGAGCTTTGTCCTGGATGTAATTAAGAATTTAAAGGCATTGGATAGCATCGAGCGTAATAATACCATTATGATTTACCCGGCTGATAAATCTCTAGAATGGGGTGGTGGTACCGAATCAACCGGCATCCTTGATGTTCAAATTAAACCCCTTCTTATTGAAAAAGAGCAAGAACTCATCGTCGACAAAGATGGAATTCCCGTTGAAGGGGAGCAGCAAGACGGGATTCAGATTGAGCGCATTATGGACATTCAAACTCCTGTTGAAGAAGTTACCAAGGCGCAGGACCTTATTAATAAAGCTGCTAAGCTTGAGAAACAGGGAACAGTTGACCAGGCATTAAAACTCTATATTGAGGCATCGGATATCTGGCCGGAAAATGTATCCCTGTCTAAAAAAATATCAGCATTAGCCCTTGGCCCGGGAGGTCAGGAACTGACTGCTTTTAATTTTGCCAAAAAAGCACTTCGTTTTGCGCCTAAAGACAACAAAGCAACCACTTTTGCAGCAGTAGCACTGGCCCGAATGGGGAAAAAGGATGAGGCGAAAATCTATTTTGAACGCGCAATGGGAACCGCTTTACCTTCCCTGCATACACTATATAACTATGCGGTCTTCTGTGAATATGAAGGTGAGTATCGACAGGCTCTCCGGTTGTTAAATAATGTCGAGGCCAATTATGAGCTTTCGGCAGACGCCATGCTCCTGCGGGCGCGAGCTCTTGAACATCTAGGTCAAATTGACAAGGCAATAACTGAATATAGGGCAGTCTTGCAGGGAGGAGCATCAATTCCTCCGGAATCACAGCGATATGCAAAGGAACGAATGGAAATATTGATGACAGCTGAGTTGAGCGATTAGCTATTAGCTATTAGTATTTAGCTTTGGAAAATCAAGGCATTACGTTAATTAGAAATAATACCCAACGGGTTCACCCTGTTGAATCCCCAAAGGGGGCAGCGAAGCTGCATTCAACAGGGTAAGTGCTTGTAATAGCAAAACATCCTGCTTGTCAGGGCGGCAGACCGATAATCATTAAACTAATAGCTAATAGCTAACCGCTAAAGGCTAATCGCTCATTTATGGAGGAACGAAGATGTACTCCAATATGAATAAATTAAACAACAAATTACATCGCATCCGGCACTATACTGAGGGTATATTCCTGTTATTCCTGGTAATTGGACTCATGACCGGTTGCGCGGCCTCCAAGCAAAGCCGTACATCCGCTCCTGAAGCTCAACCTCAGACTGACCAGGAAATAGAAGATGCAAACGCAAGCTCACAGACCGAGATTCAGCCTGAAGAACAATCTGTCCCTTACAGTGCCCCCGCTTCATCCCGTCCTTCCGTGAGCTGGCAACCTTCATTCACGATCGAAGACATACAAGTTAAAGAAAGTGCGTTAGGACTTCCTGAGCTGAAAGTCGGCGCAAACGTAAATACAAAAAGCGGCAAAATCGTATTGCGTGAAGTAATCAAGGTGCTGGCCGGTCTGAAAGGCATGAATGTGAGCTGGACAAATGACGTAGATCAAGATGCCTTGGTAGATGTCGCTATCGTAAGTGCAGATGAAGATTTCTGGATAGCCCTTACAAATATTCTGAGGCAGCTCGACTACTTCTTCGAGTTCAAGAAAAACACCATCATAATCAAGTACAAAGATACTAAGCGGTTCTATCTTCCCATGCCCTTTCTGACAGGGTCCTTTACAAGCTCAGTAGGTGGCGATTTGTTGGGTGGCGAAGAAACATCCGAGGGTGCGATGAGGGGTACATTGTCCGTAGAACAGAAGAATGATGCAATCGACCTCTGGATTACTATTGAAAATAATCTGGACAAGATTCTATGTATGGGGAGCACTCAAGCCACTGTTTCTGAAACAGAAATTAATACAGAAATCAATGAGGAGATCTCCAGCGATGCCACAACATCTGAACCACAGCCGGAACAAGAGCAGTCACCTGATCAAGATAAAGACAGGGGGGACTTTTTCTACCTTATTGACAAACCCTTGGGAATTGTAACTGTCACAGCCCCAAGATCTCTTTTGGCTCAGGTGGAGACCTACTTGGAGACACTAAAAAAAGAACTTTCTCGGCAGGTTATGATCGAGGCCAAGATCATAGAGGTAACACTTGATAGTAATACCCAAAAGGGGATTGACTGGAGCGAGCTATTCAAGGATTCATTATTTACAGCTCATGTGACTTTCGGCGACTCTGGACGAATCTATCCAAGAGAAGGTGCTAACTTTATTGGCCGAGTGGATCTGTTCAAAGGAGATATCAATTTATTACTAAATTTCCTGGAAGAACATGGAAATGTCAAGGTCCTTTCCAATCCAAAACTGGCCTTGCTGAATGGTCAGCCGGCCATGATTACTGTCGGCGAAAATGTACACTATATAGACAATGTCACTACTACAATTGACTCAGAAACCAAGACTGTCACCTATACTGTAGAAACCAATAGCATCCTTTCCGGAATTGGATTCGGCGTCATGGCCAGCATCTCGTCTGACGACGAAGTGATACTTCATATTACTCCAGTCACCTCCCAGCTACAGGAACCCATTGAATACAGGGACTTTGGAACTCTTGGCGGTACGGTAGGACTTCCAAGGGTTTTGTTACGTGAATTGACCACTGTGGCCAGGATTAAGAGCGGCCAACTCCTAATTATAGGCGGCCTCATTGATGAAGTCAAAGGCTCTGAAGACAACAAAGTGCCTTTACTCGGCGACGTTCCGTTACTCGGAAACGCCTTTAAGAACTCCAGGGATTACACGAACAAGAAGGAATTGGTCATTCTCTTGCGGCCACAAATAGTAGGTATCTAACCCTATTCCATCCTGTCTTTTCTCTTTAGGCCCTTTCCAGGGCCTTTTTTTGTTAAGTGCTTAACAGCCCTAACTCATTGACAATATGTCGCCACAATGGTTTAGTGAAATTGGTCATAGGTCATCAGTCATTGGGGAAATTGTGACATGAAAATGTAACCCTGAACCTGAGCTACGAACTCTGAACTATGATCCTCTGAACGGTTACTATTTAAATATCTGAGAGATACTATGGCAAAAACAGAAGAAGATAAATCAATAACAAGATTCGGAGTCTCTATTCCTCATGATCTGATTCGTGCCTTTGATAAATACATCAGAGAGCGGGAATACAGTAACAGGTCAGAGGCCATTCGCGACCTGATAAGGGAAAAATTAATAGAGCAGGAATGGGAAAAAGAGTTTGAAGGACAAAAGGTGGTAGGCGTTATCGCCTATGTATTTGACCACCACAAGAGGGAGTTGGTAGATTCAATTATTGATATCCAACACAATTTTCCAGACCATGTTATAGTGTCGCAGCATGTTCACCTGGATCATCACAACTGTCTGGAGGTAGTCATTGTCCGTGGGGAACCGGATGCCCTGCGCCATCTAACCTACAAATTAAAAGCCCTTAAGGGTGTGAAACACTGTCGGCTTACCATGACCACTACAGGGACCAGCCTCAGTTAAACATCACATCGACCCCTCCTTTACAATAATAGTAGCCGTTCACGGGTTCAAAGGTTCAGGGTTCAAAGGTTAAGATATTCGGGGTTTACCAAAAAATTGGGCCGTTGATTCGTGAATTTTGAATGGAAAAATCATGAGAATAGAACAATAGAGTAATCATCAATACAATCATAAATCCGATGGGGTAACTGCTCACGGAAGAATATCGTCAAAGATGATAAGGTCAAAACCAACTGAACGTTTGAACCCTGAACCCCTGAACCTTTGAACCTTTACAGAAAGGTAACCCTGAACCCCTGAACGGTTACCAATATTACAAGTCAGGAGTCTGCTAAAATGCAGGAACAGATAGAATTGTTTTCTGGAACCACTAAGTCGTGCGGCATTGCCGAAGAGCTCAAGAAGTCCTATCTCGATTATGCCATGAGCGTGATAATCGGAAGGGCCTTGCCCGACGTCCGGGATGGACTCAAGCCGGTGCACAGGCGCATCCTCTTTGCCATGCAGGACCTGAGAAACGACTATAATAAACCGTATAAGAAATCAGCCCGCATTGTGGGCGATGTCATAGGTAAGTATCACCCCCACGGAGACTCGGCGGTTTACGACACCATAGTTCGAATGGCCCAGGACTTTTCCATGGGCTATCCCCTTGTCGACGGTCAGGGAAATTTTGGATCGGTTGATGGAGATGCCCCTGCGGCCATGCGTTACACTGAAATCCGTCAAACCAAACTGGCCCATGAACTCATGGCGGATATCGATAAGGAAACCGTAGATTTTGTCGCCAATTACGACAACTCCCTTGAAGAACCCTTGGTGCTTCCATCCAAAGTGCCGAATTTATTAATCAATGGTTCATCCGGTATAGCCGTGGGAATGGCCACTAACATTCCTCCTCACAATCTCGGTGAGGTAGTGGATGCGCTGATCGCCCTTATACGGAATCCGAACATGACCGTAGCCGATATTATGGAATATATTCCAGGGCCGGACTTTCCAACCGCCGGCTTTATTTGTGGAAAAGGCGGCATCAAGTCAGCCTATGAGTCAGGACGCGGAATCATCAAAATGCGGGCCAGGGCTGTAGTGGAACAGCAAGCCAAAGGCAAGCGGGAACACATAGTTATTAACCAGATCCCATACCAGGTTAACAAGGCAAAGCTGGTAGAAAAGATCGCCCAACTTGTCCGTGATAAAAAGATTGAAGGGATCCATGCTGTGCGGGACGAATCCGACCGGGATGGAATGAGGATCGTAGTAGAACTGAAGAAAGAGGGAATCGCCCAGGTTATCCTCAACCACCTCTATAAACACACTGCCATGGGGAGCTCTTTTGGGATAATCCTTCTTGCCATAGTCAATGGCAGACCGGAACTCCTCAACCTCAAAGAGGTCCTGGCCCACTTCCTCCAGCACAGAAAAGTCGTAATCATCAGACGCACTACATATGAGCTTAAGAAAGCCGAAGAACGCGCCCATATACTCGAGGGCCTTAAGATCGCGCTTGACAACCTGGACGAGGTAGTGGCCCTGATTCGGGGATCGAGCACACCTGCAGAGGCCAAATCAGGACTTATTGAGCATTTCGGACTCACGACCATTCAGGCCCAGGCAATTCTCGACATGAAACTTCAGCGCCTGACCGGCCTTGAGCGGAAAAAGATCCTGGAAGATTATCAGCAACTCCTGAACAATATCAAAAGCTATAAGGAAATCCTGGCAAGTGATGCCCTGGTCCTAGAAATTATTGAAAAAGAGCTCAGGCTCCTTAAGGACGAATACGCTATTCCCAGGCGCACTGAGTTAATAGGTGACCCTGAAGAGATCAATATCGAAGACCTGATAGTTGAAGAGGACATGGTGGTAACATTATCGCACAGTGGCTATATTAAACGTAACCCTCTGAGCCTGTATCACAGCCAGAGACGCGGCGGAAAGGGTATCACCGGGCTATCCAAAAAGCAGGAAGATTTTGTTGCTGATCTCTTTGTAGCCTCCACTCATGATTATTTCCTCTGCTTCAGCAATCTGGGGAGACTATATTGGCTGAAGGTCCATGAGATTCCACAGGCATCCAGGATGAGCCGCGGCAAAGCCCTGGTAAATCTTTTGCCGATTGACAGGGAGGCCAATGAGCATATTGCCGCTGTCGTACCGGTACGTATCTTTGAATCGGATCGTTTTGTGATTATGGCAACAAAGAACGGAGTGGTCAAAAAGACCTCTCTTGAAGCATTTTCAAGGCCCAGGCCGACAGGCATCATTGCGGCCACAATACGCGAAGGCGACGAAATTATAGCAGCCGCCATTACTGACGGCCAGGCTGATATATTTCTTGGCACCAGGCACGGACACAGTATTCGGTTTCCAGAAGGCAACGTAAGATCCATGGGTCGCACTGCGGCAGGTGTGCGGGGCATTAAACTCGCGAAAGGAGACTGCGTAGTCGCAATGGTGGTAATCTCAGAAGCCCAGGATACACTGTTTACGGTCACTGAGAACGGATACGGAAAGCGGACTCAGGTGAGCGAGTACCGTTTGCAGTCAAGGGGTGGAAGGGGCGTAATCAATATCAAGACCACAGAAAAGGTGGGCCATGTAGTAGGCGTAATTCTTGTGAACGGCCATGACGAGGTCATGCTGATTGGTGCCGGCGGGAACATTATTCGAATAGGCGTTCAGGACGTACGCACAATCGGCCGATCTACCCAGGGCGTGCGCCTGATACGGATCCGGGAAGGAGACCACCTGGCAGCAGTGGCAAAGCTGGCTGAACAGGACGAGGAATGAAACAGGTAGGAGTATTGGGGGCCGGAAGCTGGGGAACTGCTCTTGCAGTACTTCTGGCCGACAAAGGAATTAAAACAGTGCTCTGGGCCAGGAACCATGAGTTTGCGAAACAAATCCGCGAAAGCAGGGAAAATACGTTATACCTTCCTGGATTTGAGTTGCCCGCAGCGCTGGAAATCACCTCAGATATTTCGAAAGCTGTCACAGATAAAGAAGTCATACTCTTTGTAGTGCCCTCACATGGTTTCAGAGAGGTCGCCAAACAGGTCTCGATGGCCCTTGACGATCTTTCAAAATCACCAAATCACCAAATCACCAAATCACCAAATTTACCTTATGCCCTTGTCTCTGCCAGCAAGGGGATAGAAAACAAGACATTGCTCACCATGACGGAGATCATGGAGGAAGTGCTTCCCTCAAGGCTATCCGGCAGATTAGCTGCCCTTTCCGGCCCAAGTTTTGCTCAAGAGGTAGCATCTTCCATCCCGACTGCTGTCACAATAGCAGCTTCAGAGCATAAACTGTGTACCGGTCTCCAGGACCTTTTTACTACTGAGACCTTCAGGGTTTATACCAGCCTGGATCTTATGGGTGTTCAACTGGGCGGGGCTTTAAAAAACGTCATGGCTATCGCCTCCGGCATATCAGACGGTATGGGATTTGGGACCAATACAAGAGCGGCCCTGATTACCAGGGGACTTGCAGAGATGTCGCGCCTGGGTATGAGGTTGGGTGCAAATCCTCTGACCTTTGCAGGGCTTGCCGGTCTTGGAGATCTTGTGCTTACCTGTACCGGAGACCTGAGCCGTAATCGCCAGGTTGGCCTGAAGCTGGGCCAGGGCCAGTCCATTGACACTATACTGAAGGAAATGAGCATGGTAGCAGAAGGTGTCAAGACTACGAACTCAGTCTATGCCATGGCCGAGAAGTACAAAGTCGAGATGCCCATTACAAATCAGGTTTACAGGGTGCTGTACCAAGGCCTTGACCCTAAAGATGCTGTTAACGAGTTGCTCACGCGGCCCCCACGTCAGGAACTTGGGGATATTCTGGCCTGAAGCCCGTGGGGGAAAAGCGCACATACCGTTCTTTTATAGCCAGAAACGGCCTGACCGGCTTTCAGGTCCGCCATCAGGAAACCGATCTTCACATACAGGCTGACCGCAATCTTGAAGATGAAGTCTCAACATGGGTCATAGAGGTCCGGCTCTCTATTGAGGGTTATGCCCGCAGCCACCCTGGTTTTCTCGAAAGCTATACCCCATTACCTGATGACCCTTTTGCCCCTGCCGTAGTCAGGGACATGTTAGAGAGTTCAGCAACCGCTGGTGTCGGCCCAATGGCCGCAGTGGCCGGAGCTATTGCCCAGCATATTGGCAAAAGGTGTGTGGAGCTTACTTCAGGTGAGGTTATAGTGGAAAATGGTGGAGACATATTCCTCCGGGTCCTTGAGCCAATTACTTCAGCCATTTGGGCAGGCACTTCACCACTCAGCGGACGAGTCGGCATTGCCGTTGCTCCCAGCCGGATGCCTTTGGGAATATGCACCTCATCGGGTACAGTGGGTCATTCAAGAAGTCTTGGAAAGGCAGATGCAGTAACTATAGTCTCTCAATCCGTATCCTTGGCAGATGCAACTGCAACATCTATAGGAAATATGGTAAGAACAGAAAAAGATATAGACCCGGGCCTTAATACATTACAAAAAATCCCAGAAATCCTGGGAGGAGTGATTATAAAGGGAACAAAACTTGGGATCTGGGGACAGGTAGAACTTGTTCCGTTAAATTTGTAAGTAACCGTTCAGAGGTTCAGGGTTCAAGGTGCAAGGTTCAGGGTTCAAGGATTGCTTTTCTTTTATTAACCTTTCAACCTTTGAACCCGGAACTCTGAACCTTCTTCGAAGGAGTTAGAAAAATGATGGAGATAGTCGTGCTTGGTTCCGGAACAGGTGTTCCTTCCATAAGGAGAGCCGGTCCTGCTACCTGTTTAAGGGTCGAGGGACAAACCCTGCTCATAGACAGTGCTGCAGGGACCTTAAGACAACTGGTTAAGGCGGGCATATCCTATAATACGCTTGATATCTTGCTCTATACACACTTCCACCCGGACCACATTGGGGAGCTGGCACCCTTTATCTTTGCCACAAGGTATCCGCCCGGATACGAGAGGAATTCTCCGGTGTTGGTCTTGGCTGCTGAAGGACTCAAGCAATTTTATCAGTCCCAGATACAGGCATTCGGACATTGGGTGGAACCTGAGCCAGGGAAAATCATCTTCGAAGAAATACCACCAGAGATGAAAGCGGCAATGCAGATTCCTCCCCTTACAATACGAAGTGCGCCCACCAAACATACTCCCCAGAGCCTGGCCTATCGAATCGAGACATCGGATGGAAGATCAGTGGTATTTTCAGGAGATACTGACTTCTGTGATGAACTGATAGAGCTTGCTCAGGGCACTGACCTTCTGGTTTTAGAGTGCGCAGCCCCTGAAGGCTACAAGATCCCAGGGCACCTGACTCCCTCTGAAGCAGGAAAAATCGCCCAGGATGCCGGAGTTAAGCGATTGCTCCTTAACCATTTTTATCCAAATTGCGATGAGCATGACCTGATCACACCATGCAGCAAGGTATACAAAGGTCCCATAATACTGGCAGAAGATTTTATGCGCCTGGTTTTTTGAACCGGCAGGAAGTGTGAGCGATTACGGACAATGCCCGGCTTTAGTTTATACTCAAACGAATTATCTATTGAAGAAAAAATCGCTCTGGCCGAATATTTATGGGAAAAACATGGAAAAGATCTGGCAGCAGACAGCGAAATTGACCGGCTCCTTGGGCTTTACAGAAAAGAAATTTCAAAGAGCTATGAACTGATGGAGAAGTTTGGTGTAGTGACTGAATGTGCAATTTGTGCGACCCAGGTCCCGGGTGGCGGTTGTTGCGGGGCCGGTATTGAAGACTGGTATGACGAGTTTGTGTTGCTGCTCAATTTGCTTCTGGGAAGAAAGATACCCTCTGAACGTCTTGGTGGGGAAAAAGACTGTCTGTTTCTCGGTCCCACTGGCTGTCAGCTCTTTGCACGGCACCACTTCTGTATCAATTATCTATGCTCACGGATTATTGACCTGCTGAGTCCGGCAGAACTTACAGCTCTGAGAGCCCAGTCGGGCAGAGAGCTCTTTCTGTGTTGGCAACTGGAGCGGATTTTGAGGACACAGATATGACCGTTCCACGGATTCTGATTGTATCTCCCACAAAAAGGGAAATGGAGTCTTTTCTCCCGCTTGCCGGCAGAT
>CBETWD010000045.1:0-14234 GCA_965539945.1 uncultured bacterium | reverse complement strand
AGCTATCTTCATGTAATTATTTGCTCCCTGCCAAGAAGTGCGAACGGTTAAATCTTCATGGATATGTGTCTTAGGACCCGTAAAGGGTTCTTACTGGTACTTGCGGAAGATCAGTACGGCATTAGTTCCGCCAAACCCAAAAGAATTGGACATAACCACATCAACTGGCCGGCTCCTCGCCTTATTTGGCACATAGTCAAGGTCGCATTCCGGGTCTGGGGTCTGATAGTTGATGGTTGGAGGAATAATCCCGTCTTCAATGGTCTTTACGCAAAAAATTGCCTCAACTCCCCCGGTACCTCCCAACAGGTGCCCTGTCATGGATTTAGTGGAGCTTACCGGTATCTCTTTTGCCCTGTCCTTGAAGACCGTTTTTATAGCCCTTGTTTCACACATATCATTGAGTGGAGTACTGGTACCATGGGCATTTATGTAGTCTATGTCCTGATAGTTGAGCCCTGCGTCCTCAAGGGCCATGGACATGCACCTTGCGCCACCGTCTCCATCCTCGGGCGGGGCTGTGATATGATAGGCGTCTCCGGTAAGCCCGTATCCAACTATCTCTGCCCGGATATCGGCACCCCTTTCCAGGGCATGATTCAGCTCCTCGATGATGAGGATACCTGCACCCTCGCCGATTATAAACCCGTCGCGGTCCTTATCAAAGGGCCTTGATGCCTGTTCAGGCCTTTCATTCCTTGTGGAGAGGGCCTTCATATTGGAAAAACCCGCAAATGCCAGTTGCGTGATCACTGATTCGGTGCCACCGCATATCATCACATCGGCCGCCCCTCTCTGTATTGTCTTAAAGGCGTCTCCTACGGCGTGGCTACCTGCTGCGCAGGCAGTGCATACTACAGTATTGGGACCTTTTGCTCCGCACATTATTGAGATCTGGCCGGAGGCCATGTTAGGTATTGCCATGGGAATAAAGAATGGACTTACGCGTTTAGGGCCCTTATTCACAAGGACATCCCTGAAGTATTCAATTGATCCCAGCCCGCCAAGGCCACATCCGGTAATAACACCGGCTCTTGAGGCCTTGTCCTCCGGAATCTTGAGGTCCGCGTCTTCAACGGCCATCCTGGCCGCCGCCACACCCAGTCTTACAAAAGGATCTACCCGTTTAGCCAGCTTCTCCGGCATGAAATCAATTGGTTCAAAGCCCTTCACCTCTCCGGCAATCTGGGAAGGATAGCCTTTTATATCAAAACGGGTAACAGGACCTATGCCGGACTTTCCAGCTATCAGATTCGCCCAGCCGGCCTCAACTCCGATACCCACAGGGCAAAGAAGACCGAGACCTGTTACTGCTACCCTCCGGTTCTGATTTTGGTTTATCATGACGATATATAATGTCGGCCTTTAATTATTGGTGCCTTTTGTGGTTTACTTTTCTCCATGTTCTTTGACAAAGTCAATAGCATTCTGGACCGTTTGCATCTTTTCCGCGTCTTCGTCGGCTATTTCCATATCAAATTCCTCTTCCATGGCCATGACCAGCTCCACAAGGTCCAAAGAATCCGCTCCAAGGTCATCCACAAAGGATGCCTTCGGCACCACCTTTTCCCTGGCAACGCTAAGCTGGCTTGCAATGATATCAAGCATCTTGGTATCTATACTCATTTTTATCCTCCCCTATATCCTGTTGGTCCAAAAGAATTAGACTAACAGTAAAATATTAATCGCAGATCAATCCCCCATTTACATGGAGCACTTGTCCGGTGATATATGATGCCTCCTCTGAGGCCAAAAAACCCACTGCCTCAGCCACATCCTCAGGGCTTCCCATTCGGCCCGCAGGAATTTGGCTCAATAGCTGTTCCTTTATTTTTTCCGGCAATCCTGCAGTCATACCTGTTTCAATGAAGCCAGGGGCCACGACATTTGCAGTAACCCCCCTTGATGCTACTTCCCTGGCCACGGACTTTGTAAATCCCTCTAAACCGGCCTTGGATGCAGCATAGTTGGCCTGGCCCGGATTCCCCATAGAGCCGACTACCGAGCCTATACTGACAATTCGGCCCCATCTCTGCTTGATCATAGCCATAATGACTGCCTGGGTGCAATTAAATGCCCCCTTCAGGTTCACCGACATCACCAGGTCCCAGTCCTTTGCCTTCATTCGGGCAAGTAAGCTGTCCCGGGTAATGCCTGCATTATTAACCAGTATGTGGACCCCGCCATGTTCTTTGATGACTGATTTAAGGGCTTTGGAACTTGCTTCAGTATCTGCGACATCAAAGGGCAGGAAGCTGCCGGCCCCTCCGACCCCTGTAATCTCATCTAAGATTTCTTGGGCAATTGTCTGATCGCAGACATCGTTTACAAAGATATAGGCCCCGAGGCGGGCAAATTTGAGGCATATGACCCGGCCTATTCCCCTGGATCCTCCGGTTACTACTGCTATTTTCCCTTTAAGTTTCTGTTCACCCGACATATTATGGTCCCCGCTCTTTTTGAATTCTCCGGATAAGAAAGGGTAATATCTCCTTGACGTCCCCAACCAGGCCGTAAGTAGTCACGTCAAAAATGGGGGCCTCAGCGTCTTTATTTATTGCCACTATGATCTCTGACCCTTGCATTCCAACTATATGCTGTATGGCCCCTGATACCCCGCAAGCCACATAAAGCTTGGGAGACACGGTAACACCTGTTTGACCAATTTGGGTGTGGCCGGATAGCCACCCCGCATCTACGGCTGCCCTTGTAGCCCCAACCGTACCTCCGAGCAAATCGGCCAATTCCC
Organism: uncultured bacterium; assembly: GCA_965539945.1. Taxonomy (GTDB): domain Bacteria; phylum Desulfobacterota; class Dissulfuribacteria; order Dissulfuribacterales; family UBA3076; genus UBA3076. The sequence goes on along the minus strand of CBETWD010000045.1, from coordinate 11,485 downwards.
TGGCCAGTTCAACGTTCTTCTCCTGTTCAAATCCCCTGCCTGCAGTCACGATTACATCCGCTTCACTGAGATTGGGACCTTCTGCCTGCTCCTTCACAGACTCAAGGACTTGGACCCGATGACTCAGCAGATCTTCCCCTGGAAGGATGCGGATCACCTCGCCTTTCCGTCCGGGATCAGGGGTATTGGCTCTCATGACATGGGGCCTGACTGTGGCCATTTGGGGCCGGTGTCCGGGGCATACAATAGTTGCAAGGAGATTTCCCCCAAAGGCCGGCCTGGTCTGAAGCAACGCCCTGTCCTCTGCCCGGATATCAAGTCCTGTACAGTCAGCAGTAAGTCCTGTCTCAAGGATCGTGGCGACCCTTGGTATATAGGAACGCCCCATGGCCGTGGCACCGGCTAAAATAATTTCGGGGTTTTCTTTCTTGGCAAGATCTGCAAGTATGTTTCCATAAACCTCGTCGGTGAATGTTGCAAGCTCAGGGTGGTCAACAACCAGCACCCTATCCGCTCCATGGAATATCAATTCCTGTGCTTTAGATTCAATTTTATGTCCCATAAGCACTGCGGTAACTTCTGTGTCAAGCTCGTCTGCAAGCTTCATGGACTTCGCCAGGAGTTCAAGTGTCACAGGGGCAAGGACCCCGCTCCTGCACTCTGCAACCACCCATATCCCTTTCCAAGAGCTTAAATCCGTCGCAAGCAGACCTTCCTCCACGTGGAGCTCTAATGCCCCTTCAGGGCAGCCATCCACGCAGATACCGCATAGGGTGCAGGCATCCTGATCAACAACGGCCACCTCGTCTTCTACAAAAATAGCCTCAAAAGTGCATGACTCTTCACATTCACCACATCCTGTGCACTTTTCTATATCAACCTTCAGCATTACAGAATTCCCGCTTCCTTGAATCTGGAAACCAGGGCTTCCACCTGTTCCTCTGCTGAGCCCTCAAGCATCTCTCGCCGGGCCTCAAAAGTGGGAACCGACGTAGATACCACCTGAGTCGCTGAGCCTGCCAGCCCGACCACACCAGGCTCTGCTCCGAGTTCCCGGGCATCCCATACAGGAATCTCAGCTTTTCTGGCCCGCATCTTCCCTTTGAGGGAAGGAAGCCTTGGTGTGTTGAGAGAGGCAAGTACTGTCAGAAGGGCAGGCATCTCAAGTTCAAGCATATCATAGCCATCTTCATTGACCCGTCTGAGATGCATTGTCTTTCCATCATCCAGGACATTGAGCGCATTTACGCATGTCACATAAGGAATGCCGAGCCGGACCGCCAGCCCTGGGCCTACCTGGGCAGTGTCACCGTCTATGGCCTGTTTGCCGCAAAGCACAAGGTCAACAGGCCCCAGCTTCTCTATTGCCTTTGCCAGTGTATAGGTGGTGGCCAGGGTATCTGCCCCGGCAAAGGCCCGGTCTGACAGAAGGATTCCCTTATCCGCTCCAAGGGACAGGGCCTCTTTCAGGGCATTTTCCGCCTGTGGCGGCCCCATGCTCAGTACAGTGACTTCTCCACCGTAAGTATCTCTCAACTGAAAACCGGCCTCAAGGGCATGGAAGTCAAAGGGATTTATTACTGCCTCTACCCCTTCCCGTACCAGGGTGCCCTTTTCCGTATCAAAACGCACGGTCTTTGCGTCAGGAACCTGTTTTATGCAAATCACTATGTTCATAGCTAAACTTTATAGACAATGCTGAATTGTGAATGCTGAATTGTGGAAGAAGATTTAAAAGACATATACCTTAATTCAAAATTCAACATTCAGCATTCAACATTTATCGTATATTGTGCGCCGCAGATTGGGTTTTTTCAGCGGAATTATCTATTATTGTTTCGCGTACTCCTTATTTAACGCCTGGCCGATAACATTGCGCAGGATCTGGTTTGTGCCCTCATATATCTGGAGAATTTTTGCATCCCGCATCATTTTTTCAACCGGATAGGACTTCATGTATCCATAGCCGCCCAGGATTTGGACCGCATCTGTGGTTACCTGCATGGCCATATCAGTGGCAAAAAGCTTTGCCATTGCAGATATTTTGGCAGTGTCCTTTGTTCCCTCGTCAATGGTCCTGGCTACTGAATACACAAGGGCCCTTGAGGCCTCTATCTTTGTGGCCATATCCGCCAGCATATGTTGTAAGGCCTGAAAGGAGATTATCGGCTGGCCGAACTGTATTCTCTGCCTTGCATATTTGACCGCTTCATCCAAGGCCGCCTGGGCAAGTCCGACTGCTATGGCCCCTATGCCGGGTCTGGCTATGTCCAGAGTCCTCATGGCCATTATGAAGCCCTGCCCCTTTCTGCCAAGAATACGGTTCTTTGGAATGCGGCACTCATTCAATATAAGTTCCCTGGTTGATGAGGCATTTAGCCCCATCTTTCGTTCTTTTTTCCCGAAGCTGAACCCTGGATCACCCTTCTCCACTATATAGGCTGTAGCACCCCTTGCACCTTTGTTCTTGTTGGTCATGGCCACGATGGTATATATTTCTGCTTCACCGCCGCTGGTTATCCACTGTTTGGTGCCGTTTAAAACCCAGTGGTCTCCATCTTCCACTGCTGTAGTCTGGATCCCTGCGGCATCACTTCCGGCATTGGCTTCGGTAAGCCCAAAGGCTACAAGGCGTTTGCCTGCGGCAATATCCGGGAGATAGCGGGCCTTTTGTTCATCAGAACCAAAAAGCAGAATAGGATAACCTCCCAGCGCACTGGCAGCAAAAGTTGTAGTAACAGCGATGCAACCATAGGCAAGTTGCTCCAGTGCCAGGCAGTTTTCAAAACAGCCTTTTGCAAAGCCACCATATTCTTCAGGGATATAAAGCCCGAAAAGATCCGCTTGGGCCATATCCTTCATGATATCCCAAGGGAATTCCTCATTCTCATCGAGCTTTGCTCTTACAGGAATGATCTTTTCCACGGCTATCTGACGTGCCAGATCCACGATCATCTGTTGTTCTTCTGTCAAGAAATAATTGACTTGTGCCATATAGAAATCCTTTCTCTCCACTCAGTACCCATATTACCAGCACATGGCCACAGATCCCCAGGTAAAACCCCCTCCGAAAGCAACCATCAAAATACGGAGGCCGGGGGTCAACAGTCCTGTTCGATTAGCTTCATCAAGGGCAATGGGTATACTCGCCGCCGAGGTATTACCATACTTGTGAATATTGATAAAGATTTTCTCCTTAGGAAGCCCCAACCTCTCTCCCAGAAAATTAATAATTCGAGTGTTGGCCTGGTGAGAAAACAGAAGGTCTACATCATCTCCATTCCATCCATTTGCCTCCAGGGCCTCCCAAGCCGCAGACTCCATTGCTTTGACAGCATGTTTGAATACCTCTCTACCCTGCATCTGAATATACTGCCATCCCTTTTCAAGATTTTCATGGCTTACCGGGAAAGCCGTCCCGAGGCCTCTTATGATAAGAAGTTCCCCTAATGAACCATCTGCATGGAGGTGGGTAGAAAGAATGCCCCTGTCCTCTCTGGTGCCGGTAATTACTGCGGCCCCTGCTCCATCACCGAAGAGCACGCACGTATTCCGGTCCTCCCAATTTGTAACCCTGGAGAGCACCTCGCTCCCAATCACAAGGATCTTCATCCTGGAGTTACCCCGAATGAACTTATCTGCCACGGAAAGCGCATAAAGAAAACTGGTGCAAGCGGCATACAGGTCAAAGGCCCCGGCCTTTTTCGCTCCCAGCTCATTCTGCACCAGACAGGCAACAGAGGGCATTGGCATGTCCGGAGTCATGGTACCGACTATGATAAGGTCCAGATCCTGTGGTCGCACTCCTGCCATATCAAGGGCCTTTCTTGCTGATTGTGTAGCAAGATAAGAATTGGTCTCCTGGTCATTAGAGATATGGCGTTGAAGTATCCCTGTCCTGGTGCGTATCCACTCGTCGGTAGTATCCACCCGGCTTTCCAGATCCTTGTTGGTTACCACTCTTTGGGGTGCGTGAGACCCTGTCCCGATGATTATACTGCGAATAGGCATAATGATTAAACTTTAATCGATGGAGCCTCGTTGGGATTTTGACATCACTGGACTACCTTGAATAGATCCTGTCTTTTGGCAAGAGAGTTTTCAAGCTTTTCAGCCAACTCTATCTCAGCAAGTTCATGGGCTAGTTGTATTGCATTTTTCACTGCTTTGGAACCGGAGAGCCCGTGACATATAATTGCTATCCCGTTGATCCCCAACAGCGGAGCGCCACCGTACTCAGCATAGTCTATTATCTTGTAGAACCTCTGAAAAGCGGATCTCAAGGGATGTCCCATGTCGGCCATAAGACTTCCCCCAATCTCTGACTTCAGCATGGCGAGTATGGCCTTTGCAAGACCTTCACTCAGTTTTAGACATATGTTACCCACAAATCCGTCGCACACTATTACGTCTACGTCGCCTTTGAAGATTTCACCGCCTTCCACATTGCCGACAAAGTTCAGATCACTGTCCGCAAGGAGATCATACGCCTTTCTTACAAGCTGGTTGCCCTTGGTGTCTTCCTCCCCGATACTTAACAGCCCTACTCTGGGTCGAGAATTATCCAAAAGCTTTCCGGCAAATACTGAGCCCATTATTCCGAACTGTAGCAGATGAACGGGCTTGCAGTCTACATTTGCCCCCACGTCTATCATGGTCACGGGCTTTTTCAGGGTCGGCATAAGAGTAGCGATGGCCGGCCGAACGCCATTGATTCTGCCCAGGGCAACCATGGCTGTTGCCAGCGTGGCCCCTGAGTTGCCTGCACTGAGCACGGCCCTGGCCTTTCCTTGACGCACAAGTTCAAAAGCAACTCTAATTGAAGAATCCTTTTTCTTTCTCAGAGAATCAGCCGGGGATTCTTTCATATCAACCACTTGAGAGGCCGGATAGATGCTGATGGGCAAACCACCCCCGCCCTGCCGCTGAAGCGTTTCCCTCAGCACATCTTCTATCCCGACCAAGGTGATCTCAACGCCGTGATCTCTGGCTGCGTCGATTGCTCCCCTTACTAAGACATCAGGACCTCGATCACCCCCCATGGCATCTACTGCTACAGACATTTTCTAGTCTAAATCTTTTTCTTCATTGAATACTTTTCCCCTATAGGTACCACACTGGGGACAAATCCTGTGGGGAAGCTTGGGCTCTGTACATTGGGGGCATGTTGAAAGATTCGGTATACGAAGCGCATCATGCGCGCGACGCTTACCCTTGCGTGAACGTGAAGTTTTTCTCTGTGGAACTGCCATTTCTTAATACCTCTTAACTTTTAATATTCTAGCCTACAAAAAAATATATGCTACCCGTAGCCGTTTTACCGCAACCCACCGAACTGTAAGCGTTTACAGGGTGCTGCAGATGCGAGGCGGAGGGTACACAGACGTACTTCCTGTACTTCAAGTGCCCGACAACAAAGCAGATGCGGTGCCCTGTGAACGCTTACAGCTTTTTTAACACACTAAATGGGTTATTCAAAGTTTCTGTTCGGCAACGGCATTCCTCTCTATTAAGATCCACACCGCACCCGGGACAGATGCCTTTACAATCCTCCCTGCAGACACGCCGCATAGGAACTTGTAGCAGAATCTGTTCCCTGAATATTTCCCCTATCCGGATTTCAGCCTCATCATACAAGGATACTTCTATGTCTTCTTTACCAAGGGCTATTTCTTTTTTCCCCTCTACCGATTGACCAGGGACCAGTATATAGAAAAAAGAGGTATCTATCTCCTGGTTGTACTCCTCCAGACAACGGTCGCACTTGATAACAATCAATGCCGCAACCTTACCGTTTAGATGCACATCCCCATCAACACGGTGGAGAAAGACCTCCCCTTTTGCAGTGCCCTGTATTCTGCACTCCTCTGTCTCAGACAAGAGTCCCGGCATGTCTTCGAAGGTCAGATGCAGACCGTCTTCCGGGATATCCTCTACAGGGACAGTATTTCTAAAGCCTTTTAGATCTTTGGTCATTAAACGCCAAGGCCAATGGCCTGGTTAATTTCAGATTACTAAAGCCTTTAGCACGAATCCCGCACTATATAGAATGGCTAAGCCTTGTCAAGATAAGTGGAAGGAGGATTTACTATTCTGGCAATAATTATTCCAGCCTCGTAAAGGACATACAGGGGCACTCCCATCATGGCCATATTGAAGATATCCGGCGTGGGGGTGAGAATGGCAGCCATTATGGCAATTAATAGAATCGCATAACGTCTATATCTCCCAAAGGTCTCAGGACCACAGATTTTCAGCCTGCAAAGCAGTGTCATGATCAATGGAATTTCGAAAATCATGCCAAAGCTAATAAGAAAAAGGCCGATAAAATTCACAAATTTACCCACAGCTATTACCGGCCTTAGGTGTTGTGACTGGTAACCCAGGAGGAAATTCATCCCGAACGGAAGGGTTATAAAAAAACAGAAAAGGGTTCCTGCATAAAAGAGTAGAAGCGCGGACAGCATAAACACCAGGGAAAATTTTCTGGAAAAACCAAGCACATCTACCAGCCCCTGCGACATACGCCAGAGTATCCACGGTGCCAGAAGAATTAATGCCCCAACGCTTGAGAGCTTGAGCAGGGCCAGCATCGGCTCCAGCACTCCAAAAAAGGCCAGGTGCTGCTCAAAATGGGACTGAAGAAAGGCCAGGAAATGAGGAGAAAGCCAGTATAGAATGGCAGTGAGTCCTGCAAAGCAAATCGCGGTTTCCAGTAAAAAACGCCTTAAATATTTAAGCAGGCGCACCAGGGTCTGGGGCAGAGATTCAGGCATAGTTTTTTGCTCTACCTAAATGGAGCGATTAGCCTTTAGCGGTTAGCTATTAGTTTAATGATTATCGGTCTGCCGCCCTGACAAGCAGGATGTTTTACTATTACAAACTTTCACCCGTTGGATGTTATTTCTAATTAACATAATGCCTTGATTTTTCAAAGCTAAACGCTAATGGCTGACAGCTAATTGCTCAACTGCCGAGCTTTTCCCGCACATAGTCCACGGCATTTCGGAAAAAGGCCAGTCCCGCCCCTTCCTCGGGCAATTCTTCCCTGGTCCATCGTGGATGGTTAGTCCTGTGATGAAAGGCCTCAGGATGGGGCATCAGGCCCATAAGCCTGCCTGTAGTATCGCAAATGCCGGCTATGGCGAGCTCCGAACCATTTGGGTTGTAGGGATAATCTTGCGTGGGCTCCCCTGTTGCAGGTGATGCATACTGAAGTGCAATAAGGCCTTCTGCCACCAGCCTGTCCCTTGCAGATATGTCAATTGTTACGAACTTTCCTTCTCCGTGTCTTACAGGCAACTCAATACGGTCTATTCCACGGGTGAATATGCAAGAAGAATCCGGAGAGACCTTGCAAGTGACCCACCGGTCTTCGAACCTGCCGGAATCGTTATGGGTGAGACTTACGTAGCGTTGTTCATAATCACCATCAAAACCCGGCAGGAGACCGGTCTTCGCCATCAACTGAAAACCATTGCACACCCCCAGTACCAGACCCCCCCTTTCCACAAATTCCAGGAGCTGATCCAGCAGACGTTTTCCAGTCCCCCTGACCCTGGCATTTCGGAGCCTGTACGCCCCGGCCTGTGCCGCCCCCAGATTGTCGCCATCTAAAAATCCACCCGGCAGGTTAAGGAAATGATAGTCATCCAGGCGAACGCTCCCATCCAGGAGATCACTGAGGTGGACTATATCAACGTGATCTGCACCGGCCAGTCTGCACGCATTGGCCATCTCCATCTCACAGTTGGTTCCGTATCCTGCTGTAACTATTACACGTACTTGGGATGTCATGTAAACTCCTGAGCTACTTGCAGCTCTAAATATCTAGATATTATTACGTTTAAACAAATACGGTAAGCGTTCACAGAACGTTGAAATTAGAAATTGGAAATTTGGCCTTCATGCTTTTGTACTGTTTCAGATGATCGTATTATCTGATAGCTCGCGGTGTTCTGAACCTTTTAGTTCCACTTACTCCAATTTCTACTTTCAAGGCGTGAACGGCCACCAAATACATTAAGATGCTATGAGATCTCCCCTGTTATCCGCACGTCTCCAACCACTGATTAACCTCATTCTCAAAGAGCTCATAAAAGGCATCAGAGCCTCCTAAGCCGGTTCGACCGAAGGTATAATTGATCTCAATAAATAAAGGAATATTAGATCCATCCAAAAAAACAAGGTCAAAACCTGCCATATTGATTCTAGTACGTGTGCACAACTCTTTTACCGCATCTCTTCCTATGGCTTGCAACTCCGGATCAGACCGGGCATCAATTTGTCCACCCTTTGCAATATTGTGAAAAAACCCCGATGTATTGCATCGCCAGTAGCTCCGGATGTGATTTCCTATGATCACAACCCTGAGATCTCTTTGGAGATTAGGAATAAATTCCTGCAATACAAATCCGAAAAGGCCCTGTATTTCAAAATGCTTGAGTATTTTTGTTGCCTGTTCCAGGTCCCGGTCGTTTTTTATCAACCAAATCTGGGAACCCTCTCCCCCACTGGTCCCCTTGATCACAAATGGATAATCCGGAAGCTTGGGACAATGGCTCATTTCAGGGTGATCGCCCAACATGGTTTCCACTCGTGGGAAAATCCACGTCTTCGGGTGAGGAATCCCGCAACTCCAGAATAGCAGGGTATCTCCCACCTTTCCCTCCCACTTAAAGCGAAGATTGTAGTTCGGGAAAACATTGGCACACAGGGTACGGCACAGGGAATAGAGTTCTCTGGACACCGTCTGTGGTAATATGATTGCCCTGGCTTTTGTGAGGTTACTGACTAGTTCCTCATCCCAGATGCCCCTTTCCCAATAAAAGAGGTCGCCTTTAATCATGGGATGAAAGGATATCACAGGGCCTTTGGCATCAGACCTGGATTTCTGATTTATAATATTTTTCCTCCAATCTGTGATTGAGTTACATCCCTTTTACACGAATCATCCGGATTTTTCTAGAAATGACTGGACTGCAACAACCGTTTGCATCCCCCTTGATAGGGAACATTGCCAACTTATACAGCATATCTCACATACACCAACACCAATTTGCATAAATTGTCCCCAGTGTCCCCGTTAAAGGCAGCGTAGCTACCATTTCCTGCAATCTGTGATTTCTCCCAAGGAATTCCCGCCTCGAAAAAGTCCCGATTGAGAAATTTTATCAAACTATGACAAAATAATCATATTGTCATAGTTTTGGGCCAATCTTGACAACCTCTCTTTCTGCAAGCTACAATGTAGCTACATTCAGAAAAGGAGATGACCTATATGAAGGCATCAGAAGTAATCAGAGCACGGGTGCCGGCCGAACTGAAACTTGCGTTTGAATCTTTAGCTGCAAATCATGGATTAAGCGCCAGTCATGTATTACGTCAAATCATGAAGGAATATGTGGATCAAGAAACAGAACTCGCCCGCCGCCGCGAAGAAACATTGGAGGCCCTTGAAGATATCGAGGCTGGTCGAGTTGTGGGCGGCGATGAGGTTATGGCCTGGCTGGCCAGTTGGGGCAAAGATGATGAGTTGGAGCCTCCTAAATGAAATTGCAGTTTTCCAAAGCGGCATTGCATGATTTAGTGCGGCTCAGGGAGTTTATCGCTCAGCACAATCCGGAAGCAGCTCAACGGATATCTCAAAGACTTCGAGGAGCCATCAAAGGACTTGTTGCCATGCCTAAAATGGGCCGCCCTGTAGAGAACACGCCGGGAGACATCCGGGAGTTGATATTTGGGAGATATGTAGTGCGATATGAAATCAGGGGAAAAGATTTGTTGTATATCCTCAGAATATGGCATGGAAAAGAAAACAGGTAGCCACCAGATTTTTGAGAAGGTCATCGAAACATAGGGGACAACTTATGCAACATATCTCACATACAGCCATTTGCATAAATTGTCCCCTATGTCACATTAAGGGTTCTGCAGAATGTCGTGAGTCCCGATTGTTCTTAAAATACAGGAGTCGCCTTTAATCTGGAAGGTAAAGCGGTAAGATTTTGTAATTCTGCCTTCCCAAATATTCCTGGGATCATTCATTTTTTTGATATTTAAGGAAGGGTGTTGCGGGTCAGACAACAAGAGTCCCATCTGTTTTTTGCTTGTTTTTTTAATATGCTGGGGCAGTTTTTTATATTTCCTTTTAAACCTTTCGGTTCTGTAAAATTTCATACAAAAATCTAACCTTCTAACTCTTTTATTAAATCATCAGCAGTGTCAAAAGGCCCGGCTATTTTGCCTTCAGCAATATCTTTGTCTGCGTCTGCCTCATCTTTTTGCCACTCTTTGGTATAGAAATACTCTTGCCCAGGGTTGATTATTTTTACTGGTTTGATAGACATGCCCCCTTCTTTAATTTTTACATCCATATAATCTCCTTCAGTAATGTTAAATTTCTTGCGGAGATCGCGTGGAAGCGTGATTTGAAAATTTCTTTTGACTTTTACTATCGTCATATCAACCCCTTTAACAGTTGTTTTGTTCATATTTTTAAAATTATAAATTTTATAATTTTATAATATTATACACATAGATTTTGTCAAACTCATGGAGGGGCTTTCCGATGTACGAAACCTAGTTAAAAAAGATGGAGTGGTCGCTTTTACGGAGCTACGGGCAGACGCTGGCAAAATTGGGCTCGAAAGTGTTTTGAAGGACGTAAGATAGGGGACGAATTACACGGATGGCCACGCACAAACGGTTGAAGAAGGATTGGCAAATCCGCTACGCTCCTTTGCCAACCTCTTAACCGAGACGTTATTTTTTATTCGCTTACTATCGCTCTGACTCTTGCCAGTGCGTCACTCGTTACGGTATCCGGTGCTTTTTCGGCAAACTGAACGCCTCTTTCTATAAAGTCGATCATCTTCACTTGTTGACACAACACAACGCCCTTAATCTTTTTTCCATTAAACGGAGCTTCAAAACCATGGCCTCTAACCCTGCTTGTGATCGGCGCAACCATAGCCAGCATAATTTTTTTATTGAAAGGAGTTGGAGAAAGAACAAGGGCGGGCCTTTTACCCATTTGCTCATGCCCGGCTGCAGGATCAAAATTAGTCCACACAACATCACCGCGTTTTGGAATATACTTTTTTTTAACCACTACCAAACTTCCTTGCCAACAGGTTCAGCGTTAAGCCATTCTTGATCTTCTTTGGTGAGCTTCATTGATCCAGACTTACACTGGCTAAGAAGTTCTTCAAGTTTATATTCCTTCTTTTCCTTAATAGGTGTGATAATGATTTTACCGTTAACGGCCTCAACATTAACCTCTTGGTCAAGGTGTAAATCGACGGATTCAACCACGGCTTTTGGAATCCTCGTTGCTAGGCTGTTGCCCCATTTTTTAATTATCATGCGCATAATTTAACCCTTCATTCAAAGATTAAACATTATTTATACTTGCCAATATAGTACTTCAAAAATATGTGTCAACATTGTTTAAACTTTTTTCAATCAGCATGGCCCAGGAGAT
>CBETWD010000044.1:0-14870 GCA_965539945.1 uncultured bacterium | reverse complement strand
CCGCATCTGCTTTGTTGTCGGGCACTTGAAGTACAGGAAGTACGTCTGCGTACCCGTACGCCTCGCATCTGCGGCACCCTGTAAACGCTTACAGGTCGGTGGGTTGCGGTAAAAAGGGCGTTGTAACCCCGTGAACGGTTACCAATAGAGCAATGATAAATCAACAATCATCAATCAACAATCATCAATCCAATAATCGGGGACAAATGAGAAAGCCTGTTAAAAACATCCTGGACACAATTGGTAATACTCCGCTTATCCCTATTCGCCGTCTCGATCCCGGCAAGGAAGTCACTATCCTGGCAAAGATGGAAAGCTTCAATCCAGGAGGCTCTATTAAAGATCGTATAGCTCTTTCCATGATTGAAAGGGCGGAAGAACGGGGAGAACTCACAAAGGACAGAATAATCCTTGAGGCAAGCAGCGGGAATACAGGCATTGGTCTTGCGATGATATCGGCTGTAAAGGGTTATCGCTGTCTTATCGCCATGAGCGAGGCGGCCAGTATCGAGCGTCGTCAAATCATGCGGGCCTACGGTGCCGAAATCCTCCTGACTCCTGCCCGCCTCGGGACTGATGGTGCCATAGAGGCTGTATACAAGCTGGCACTTGAAAACCCTGACCGCTACTTCTGCACAGACCAGTATAACAACCCTGACAATTCTCTGGCGCACTATCATGGTACTGCCCCGGAGATCTGGAAACAGACCGAAGGCAAGGTAGATGTAGTAGTCACCGCAATGGGAACCACCGGCACTTTGATGGGAGTTACGCAACGCTTTCGAGAGCTCAATCCAAAAGTCCGGATAGTCGGAGTGGAGCCATATTTTGGTCACGGCATCCAGGGACTCAAGAATATGAAGGAATCCTACCGGCCGGGGATCTTTGACAAGCGCCTGCCGGATGACATTGTCAATGTTCACGAAGAAGAGGCCTTTGAGCTGACCAAAAGGCTTGCGCGCGAAGAAGGGCTTTTTGTCGGGATGAGTTCAGGGGCTGCCATGGCTGCGGCACTTTCAGAGGCTGCCAAACTGGAACAGGGCCTTGTGGTCGTAATTTTCCCCGATGGAGGCGACCGTTATCTGAGCACAGATATTTTTTCAGTTCCACAGATTGAGGAGGCAGATCAGGCCAAAGCCCTGAAACTTATTAACACCCTTACCCGAAGAAAGGAGATCTTTGAGCCCTTAAACCCGGGAAAGGCCGGGATCTACTCCTGCGGACCTACGGTCCATGAATTCGCCCATATGGGACTCTGCAGGAGGCTGGTGGTTGCTGATCTTTTGAAACGAGCACTTGAATACCAGGGTTATGAGGTCACCCACGTGATGAATATCACCGACCTGGATGACAAAACGATCCAGGCCGCCCTGTCCCAAGGGATAAGTCTAAAGGAACTCACAGACCGTTATACACAGGCATTTATGGAGGACGTATCATCCCTGAACATCAGGCCTGCCGCTTGCTATCCCAGAGCAAGCGCCCATGTTGAGGCAATGATTCAACTGACCGGGCGACTCATAGATGCGGGCTATGCATATGTCAAACACGGTTCTGTATATTTTGACATCTCAAAGCTACCATCATATGGAAGGCTTTCCAGGGTGGATCTTTCCAACATTGACATTGGAAGGACAGTGGATCTTGACGACTACGAGAAGGACAGCCCTGTTGACTTCACCCTCTTCAAGCGTGTGACCCTGGATGAGCTCAAAAGGGGAATAGGGTTTGAGACAAAATGGGGGAAGGTCAGGCCGGGTTGGCACATAGAGTGTGCTGCCATGTCAATGCACTATCTGGGAGAATTTTTCGATATACATACAAGCGGCTGCGACCTTATTTTTCCCCATCATGAAAACGAAATTGCCATTGCAATGGCCCTTACGAACCAGCCACTTGCCCGGACGTGGATTCACAGCGAGCTTATTCTGGTTGACGGAAAGAAGATGTCGCGCTCAGCAGGCAATGTTGTCACCTTGCGGGATTTAAATAAAAAGGGCTTTACCGGAAGGCATGTAAGATTTTTCCTGCTCAGAACACACTACAGAAAGCCCATTCATTTTTCTTACGACCATTTGGAAGAATCAGTAAAGGCATTGAAACGGCTTGACTACTTTGTCTCTGAGATTCAGGCCCTTACTATTGGTAAAGACCCTGCCGGAGAACCGGGACCGGATATTAAAAAGGCCCTGGAGGCAATGAAAAACGACTTTACCCAGGCCATTAATGACGACCTTAACACTTCAAAGGCCCTGGGAGCGATTTTCAGATTAATCAGGCATGTAAACTCGCTCATTTCCGCCCAAAAGCTTTCACCCATGGATGCAAAAAATGTCATGGATGCCCTGCAGGATGTGGACAAGGTCCTTGGGTGCCTGGATATTTCTATCCCTGATCCTGAGCTGTCAAAGAAAATCCAGGACCTGGTCTCTCAGAGGGAGAAAGCCAGGGCCTCAAGTGACTGGGACAAGGCAGATGATATCCGGCAGCAACTCCTCGATCTTGGGGTGGAGGTAATGGACACCCCGGGCGGGATTCGCTGGAGATGGATTAAGAGGGTTGTAACCGTTTAGGGGTTCAGAGGTTCAGAGGTTCAGAGGTTCAAAGTTTAACGAAAATCTGAACCGTTGATTCGTGAGTTCTGAATGGCTTGTGACGACATTAGTCATTGGTCATTGGGGAAATTGTGATATAAAATTGGAGAATTTGAACCCTGAACGGTTCACCCTGTTAAATAGGGTTCCCTTTGGGAAATTTAACAAGGTGAACCCTGAACCTTTGAACCCTGAAAGGAAATTTATGCGCACATTTTTGGACTGCATTCCCTGTTTCATGATCCAGGCCCTGAGAACCGGGCGCCTGGTGGGCCTTTCCGACGAGAAAATCCTGAGACTGCTGATAGATCTGGGGGGGAAAATCAAAAATATTAAGCTGGATGATCCGCCACCTAAGACAGCAGTAATGGTATATGATCTAATAAACAGCTATACAGGCGAAACAGACCCTTTTAAAACAGTGAAAAAGCAAGGGACAGAGAAGGCGCTTGCCCTTTATCCTCAGTTGAAAAAGAACGTCTCAGCGTCTGAAGACCCTTTGGGACTTGCTATGCAGCTTGCCACAATAGGAAATGTCATTGATTTCGGGATATCATCAAGTTATGACCTGGAATCAGAGATTCAAAAAATAATGGACCAGTCTTTTGGCCGATGGGATGAAGAGGAATTTAAAAAGGCAATAACCCGGGCGGACTGGATTCTCTATCTGGGTGATAACACAGGGGAGACGGTCTTTGACCGCCTGCTGATAGAGACCCTGGCACATACGGTCACTTATGTGGTCAGAGAAAAACCAATTATTAACGATGCTACCAGAGAAGACGCCCTGGAAGCAGGTCTTGACAAAATAGCAACCATCATTTCATCCGGATGTGCTGCCCCTGGTACTGTTTTGGACCAGTGTACCCCGGAATTCCGTGAGCTGTTCAGAAAAGCCCCTGTCATTATCAGTAAAGGTCAGGGGAATTATGAGACCCTGTCAGACTCGGACGCCCCTATCTTTTTCTTCCTGAAGGCCAAATGTGATGTGGTGGCAAGGCACCTTGGAGTGAAAAAAGGTGATCTGGTCCTTGCTTCCAGTCCCTGAACTTAGTGCCCTTCGGCGGGACTTCTCTTGACAGGATGAACAAGATTTACATGATTTTCATTTATCCTGATTATCCTGTTGATCCTGTCAAAAAAAGGAAATTCCTATACTTTTAACTTAGTAGGTAACCTTGAGCACACAACACACGTCCAACCATGATGGCAAGGCCGCCCATCTTGCCCGGTCGGCAGGATCGGTGAGTATTGCCGTATTCTTTTCCCGCATATTGGGTCTTGTGAGGGAGCAGGTGCTTGCAGGCCTCTTTGGTGCAGGTACTGCAATGGACGCCTTTGTTGTGGCCTTCCGGATACCCAATCTTTTAAGGGACCTTTTTGCAGAAGGTGCCCTCAGCGCAGCTTTTGTTACAGTCTTTACCGAATACGATCAAAAACGCTCAAAAGAAGAGACCTGGCGCCTTGTAAACAACGTCCTGGCAGTACTCACTGTAGTGGTTTCTTTGACCGTTATTCTCGGCATGATCTTTTCAAATGAACTGGTAATGCTGCTCGCCCCGGATTTTGCCAAAGTGGCCGGCAAGGTGGAACTCGCCCAGCGGCTGACAATCATAATGTTTCCCTTCTTGCTCCTGGTTTCCCTTTCATCCGTCCTTATGGGGATATTGAACACAAAAGGTTATTTCTTTATCCCGTCCCTTGCATCCAGTTGCTTCAACATGACATCAATAGTTGTCGGCGTAGGACTTGCCATGCTGTTTCCATTGTGGGGACAACCAGCCATAATGGGTATGGCTGTGGGGACCCTGCTGGGCGGCCTGTCTCAAATGGGAATACAAGTGCCTGTCATTCTGCGCCAGGGGTTCAGAATAAAGCCCGTGATGGATTTGGCGGACCCGGGGCTGAAACGCATAGGCCGGTTGATAGTGCCTGCCATAATAGGCCTTTCCGCAACCCAGATTAACATCTTTATAAACACAAACTTCGCCTCTCGCTGCGCAGAAGGGAGTGTTGCCTGGCTGAATTATGCATTCCGGCTCGTACAGTTCCCGATTGGGCTATTTGGTGTGGCTATTTCCATAGCAACACTTCCTGTCGTGGCAAGGCTGGCAACCAGGGGAGACCACAAAGTACTGGGTGATACGCTGGTTTCATCTCTTACCCTGGCCTTTGCCCTTACGATTCCGGCTGCCGTGGGGCTGTGGGTCCTGGCAGAACCCATAGTAGGACTTATCTTCGAACACGGTCGCTTTTCCCAATCAGACACTTTCATGACAGCCCAGGCCTTGAGGTTTTATTCCATCGGCCTTCTGGCCTATGCAGCAGTGAAGATAGTGGTGCCGGTATTCTATGCCCTTAATGACACCCGATGGCCGGTAATCGGGAGCTTTTTGGCAGTAGCGGTTAATATATGCATCATACTTGCCATACTGGACAAATTGCAGCACAGGGCCATAGCGCTTTCCACATCGGTCACCATGATACTCAACTTCATGCTCCTGGCCACAGTGCTTTACAGAAAAATAGACGGATATCCTGCAAGCAGGCTTTTCATGTCCCTGTCAAAAATTTTTCTGGCCTCGGGCATAATGGGCCTGCTGGTGTGGTGGGTCCAGATCCGCATTGTAGGCAGCCCTGGGATCTGGCTTTCAACTGTCAAGGTATTTACATCAATGTCATTAGGCATTGTTTCATACGGGATATTGGTTTATGTCTTGAAACTGAATGAATTTACTGAGATCATCAATAAAATCATAAATCGAATTAGGAATTGAGAAATTTATCATTGTTGATTGTTGATTGTTGATTGAAGCCCCAGTGGAATTTTTTTAGGGGAGTCCTATTCCACGGGGTAAAAATTGAGGGTCCGCAGATTATGTGGATTACACGGATTACATGTAATTGTTCTTTAATAATCTGCGATAATCTGCGTAATCTGTGGATGGGATTGTTGATTGTTGATTTGGGGTGCGAAGATGGCGGAAGAAATTACCCGGGATGACCAGGCTTTGCGGATTGCCCTGGGTTACCAGCTAAGACGCTGCCCATCAGTGCTTTCTATCGGCTTGAGGACCAATCTGGCAGATTATTCATCAGAGGAGAGGGCCCTGATCCAGAAAGCCTCCAAGGTCTATTTCCCGACCATATTTTTTGCAGATGCCCTGGATGCAATGGGAAAAAAGACCTTTCCCAGTGTGCAATGCTATCGACATCTGGGTGATAAGATAAAGCAGACGCTTTTGTTTAATCTCCTGGACGTCCCCACACCTGAGACCCGCCTGTTTTACGGCAAACAACAGAAGATGAAAATCCTCGACTATTTTGTTTTTCCTTGTGTAGGGAAAATGCCTATTGGGTCCTCAAAGGGAGAGGGGGTTTTTCTGATCAAGAACGAGAATGATCTGGAGGCATATCTCAGTAAGACCAGGATAGCCTATGTTCAACAATATATACCCATGGAAAGAGACCTACGGGTGGTAATTCTGGGCAAACACATTGTCCATGCCTACTGGAAGGAATCAGCTCCGGGGGAATTCCGCACCAATGTGGCCAAGGGAGGGAGGATTACACTTGATCCTGTCCCTGAAGATATCCTGTCCCTGGCACTGGATGTTGCTATCCGGTGCAGTTTTGATTTTGTGGGGCTTGACATGTGCGAGCATCAGGGAAAAGTCCTTATCCTCGAGGCGAACATGAATTTCGGCACCCAAGGGTTCAAGGAGGCAGGTATAAACTACAGGGAATTACTCTGCAATATGGTGACATCCGGTGCCCTGTAAACGCTTACCAGCGCAGTGGATTGTGTTCATAGGGCACCGCATCTGCAACTTTAGGCACTTCGAGAAAACTCAGCAATAGCCTTCAGATGTTTCTTTAGCGCCTGTGCAGCTTCTGCTGTTCCTTCAAGTTGACCGCTTCGTCCTTTTTCTTCGATTTCTTTTGCAATCTGTGAAAACTCCATTAACCCAAGGTTGCCGGAAGCGCCTTTCAGGGAATGAGCGGTCTTAGCCACATCCTCTGCATTTCCCTCATCAATGGCGGACTGAAGTTTGTCCAGGTCAGTTGTCCCGACCTCAACAAAAAGATTGATCAGTTCAAGATATTCATCTTCTTCCAATCCAAGATTCTCTGCTAATTCCCTAAAATTCATAAGACCTCCCTTAAAAAACCCACTTCTCAAGGACCTCAAAGACAAGCTCCCTTTTGATAGGCTTTGTGATGTAGTCATCCATACCCGCCTCAATACATATTTCTCTGTCACCCTTCATCGCATGGGCAGTCATTGCAATGATCGGGATGTGACGGGTTGCTGGTTGCTGGTTGCTGGTTGCTGGTTGTTCTTCTCTTTTCCGGATTGCTTTTGTTGCTTCAAGGCCATCCATCTCCGGCATCTGAACATCCATAAAAATCAGGTCAAAATCCTCTGGAGATGCGGTATATTTTTCAACTGCCTCCTTGCCGTTATCGGCAACCTCCACCTGGTACCCGGCCTTGGTCAGCATCATCTTAGCCAGCTTCTGGTTGACAGGATTGTCCTCTGCCAGAAGGATGCGCACAGAATGTTTCATCTCCTCCCGGACCGAATACTGGGTAATGATCTTTTCTTTTACTGCTTCATCTTTTTTGCCTTCAACTTCCCTTTTACCAATAATTCTTTCCAGCATTCTGTAAAGCTTTTCTCTGCGAATCGGCTTGCTCAGGAAGCCATCAAATCCAGCCTCTCCACATTTTTTGGCGTTCCGCTCCATCAAAGAAGAAAGGGCAAGCAGGGGAATTCGGGTTACGGGTTGCGCGTTACGGGTTGTGAGTTGCGAGTTATGTCTGCGAATCTGTTTTACTACTTCATATCCACTCATGCCGGGCATTTGAATATCAAGAATGCAAGAATCAAAAGGATCTCCGGACTCAAAGGCATTTGTTAATGTTGGGACAACATCCGCACCGTTTCTGAGAGCAACTACACGCATGCCGACCGACTCTAAAAGGTGTGCCAATATATCTAGATTGGTCTGGTTATCATCAATAATAAGGGCCTTTCTGCCGGTCAGTGACACAGGGGTAAATCTTCTGACTTCTTTATCTTCAGCTTTACTAAACCATGCCGTAAAGTGAAAAATGCTCCCGGGGTTTTGGGCTTTGGATTCCAGATACCGTGTCTCAATTTTTCCACTCTCTAACCCAGAACCCGTAACCCGCAACTCGTCCCCCGCCGGACTTTCCGCCCAGACGTCTCCATCCATAAGCTCTGACATCTTCCTACATATGGATAGCCCCAGACCTGTACCGCCGTATTTTCTTGTTGTTGAACCATCGGCCTGCTGAAAGGGCAAGAATATTGCGGATAATTTGTCTTTCGGGATACCAATGCCTGTATCACGTATTGCAGCATGGAGCTTTACCTGATTATCTTTTTCTTCCTCAATATCTAATGAGAGTTCAATCTCACCGGATTCTGTAAACTTGGTGGAATTGCCCATCAGGTTGATCAGGACCTGTCGAAAGCGTGCCGGATCACCTTTTACATATGAAGGGAGTCTGTCCCCGATACGGCACAGGATCTCGATGGGTTTTGATCCGATCCTGGGATGGATCAGCTCGCAGACATCATAGGCAAGGAGTTCCGGATCAAAGTCAATTTCCTCAAAATCCATCTTCCCGGCATCAATCTTGGAGAAATCAAGGATATCATTGATAAGGGAGAGCAGGGCATTCCCGCTACTCCCGATCGTTTTTGCATAATCAATCTGGTTATCATCCAGATTCGTGTCAAGCAGCATATCCGTAAAACCTATGACTGCGTTCATGGGAGTGCGTATCTCGTGGCTCATGTTGGCCAGAAACTCGCTTTTTGCAATATTGGCAGATTCGGCCCGGGCGGTCATTTGATTGGCCAGCTCTACGGCCTTTTCTAATTCCTGATTGGTTTTTTTCAGTTCCTCCTCAGCCTGTTTGCGCTCGGTGACGTCCTCTCCGGAACTTAATATGGCCTGGATCCTGCCCTCTTCATCTCTTAAGATACAATTGTGCCAGGATATAATTCTCTCATTGCCGCTCTTTGTCAAAACATGGTTCTCATGATACTCAACCGACTCAACATCTCCTGCCATCAACGATTCGAAAGCCCTTATTGTTTTATCTCTGATTCTTTCCGGGATAAAATTGCTAAACCAGTCCTTACCAATAATATCCTCTTCTCTATATCCCAGGATCTCGCAGCCCTTTCTGTTTATAAGGCTGACTTTCCGGTCGGCATCAATAACTACGAACATGACTCCGGAAATATCAAGATATTTTTGTGCTGTATCCCTCTCTTTGCGCACTATCTTTTCAGCCTGTTTGCGCTCAATGATTTCCTGCTTTAGTTCAGCGGTACGTTCCTGCACACGGATTTCCAGTACGTCACGTGCCTTTTGCAGTTCATCCTTTGCCCGGCTCAGTCCGGCCTTTTGCGCCCCCAGCTTTGCAAGTACACCCACTATATGAAACAAAAAAGCTGAATAATTCCAGACTACGTCTTCCTTAACCACGCGCATGTTCATGGCTTTTTCAAGCAGTAGTCCGGGGTCCAGGTTTATCTCTCTTGCTAAATTTTCAATGTTCTTTAACTGCTCAGGAGAAAATTCCTGTGGTATGAATTGACCGGAAAACATGGTTCCCTTGTGCACACCTTCAATAATAATCGGTGCGACAAAATGACCACCATGGGCAAAGCAATACAGAATTTTCGGCTCTTTTAACTTTAGTGCCTTCCGGCTCATCTCCATGAAGCATTGAAAACAGCGTTTCTTTCCTTCATATGTTGACTGAATCAGGGAACAAAAGCCGGTTGGATTGGAAAAGCGGGTTAAAGGCACGCCTTCAGGCGAAAAAATCACGGAAGATGTGCCGACTGTACCTGCAAAGCTGTCCTGAATAGCTTGGAGCTCATCAAGGTCAATGAGTTTCTCTATCGGTATTAATTTTCCCATTTTCTCCTACTTAGGACAATTAACATCTTAAGATCATTTCCTTTTTTAAATTCAAAATTTAGAATTTAGAATTCAAAATTGTGTCTGGACTGCTTTTCTGTTCAGACACTACTTAGGATATGCCTTATATGGAAAGCCGCCTGCTGATTTTTCCATGCCTGTGACCATTGTCTGGAATACAGAGAAAGGCATGCCCAGTCCGAGAAGGTCACCTCCCCATCCGCCGAGTGCCCTTGCTCCGAGGCAGAAAAAAGATCCATTCAATTTCTGCTTAAGAAATGGAAAGGCGGTCATGTCTGCGCACACGGCCCTGATCCCGATGGTGCTCATTTCAAAACGATTGCCGGTAAGGTAATTATAGCCCTGGATCACAATCAGTGCCTGTTTTGGCTTTACTGCCAGAATCACCACATCAGGTGCAATATTCAGTTTTTCAGCCGGGTAAGCCACTGCGGCATCCATAATAAGCGGCTGAATCCCCGTCATGCCGGAAACGGCTTTTAATGACGCACCCAGTGTCTCATAGCGACCTGTATCCTTCTTGCCAAAGAGTGCGAATTGCATGTTGTTTGTGTCCTTGCATGCATAGACAAGCCCATTTGTAAAGTCTGCAGGCGAAGCGGGTTTATCCATTAAGTTGGTGTATTTCCGCCTACCCTTCAGCGGTTCCGTCTGATACTGGTCAACAAGACCAAGGGCAATGGCAGCGGCAGTACAGCCGACATTATCTTTATTGATCACCACTACCTCGTCTTCAGTAACAGCAATCCTGACCGCTCCGCACCAGGGAGTTCCCTGGTATTCTTCAGGGGGGCATGTACCCTCCGGTACCGCCTGCCCTTTTAGGATCAGTTTTACCCCTGCCGGTCGAATCATTGTCTCCGGCTCTCCAAACACCTCCATGTATCTTCTGCTGGCTTCTTCAAAGGTCATATCTCTACTCCTCCCTTTCATATCTCAAATAAACACTGCTACCCCTGTATCGGTTTTCTGGAAAATTTTCTGAAATATTTCCCCTTCAGTAGGGAGAAAAAATGCCGGTCTGTGTATGAGTGCCTGCCCTGTGGAATGCGTAGCATATTCCTCCGGGGTGGTTAAAAATCAGAAATAACTCCTAATGATATATTGACATATGAGGTTTAGTGTATCTAAAATAGAACAAATCCATTTTTCCATCAGCTAACCCTCATGCCCGCATGTGGGCACAACGAAGCATGTAAGTCTGGAACATTCATTGGGAGAGGAGGTATTATGTTAAAGTACTTACGAATTGGTCTGATTTTATTGTGTACGGTATCGCTCGTTTCCGGGTGCGCAAACATGACAGCCCGCCAAAAAGGATTCATGAAGGGAGCTGCAGTAGGGGCTGCAATTTGCGGCGGAACCGCGGCTTACGTAGGACACCAGAACGACAGCAACCCTGACAAAGCGGCATTAACAGGGGCCCTTGCCTGCGGACTTGTGGGCGGAACAATCGGCGCGATATTGGCTAAAGAGGATGTTGCAGTTCCCCCGGAGCCGGTGGTTGAACCTATACCTGAGCCCGTACCTGAGCCGGAACCCGAACCCGCTGTGGTAGAAGAGGTTGAAGAAGAAGTTGTCGTGGTCGAGGAAGTGGTTCTAGAAAAAATAGTTTTACGTGGAATCAACTTCGATTTTGACAAGTCGGACATCAAGCCCGAATTTGTGCCGGTCCTTGATGAAGCAGTTGAGATACTAAAGGAACGTCCTGATACAAATGTAATTATTGAGGGACATACCGATTGGACAGGTACGGAGGAATATAACCAGGGTCTGTCTGAGCGAAGAGCAGCCTCTGTATGTAACTATCTGGTCGAGAAGGGAATCTCTCAAAACAGTCTGGAGACTGTAGGTTACGGCGAGGCCGACCCGATAGCTGACAATCATACGCAGGAAGGCCGAAGCATGAACCGGCGCGTGGTGTTCAAGATACTGGACTAGGCGTTTATATTCGTACGAAATCGACATCTAGTTGAGCCGCTTGCAACACCCTGAATTTTGTTTGGGAACAGGGCGCGAGGAGGTGAAAAAAAGCAATGTACCGGGAGTACATAAGCATTTTCCGCCGACAAGCAACGCAGCCATCGGTCCAAAGATGGGGTTTTGCAAATGGCTTAGGTTACCTTATTTTGCTCTCAGCGGTATTGGCCCTGACACTGTCAGGGCCTTCTACCGCCGTAGCGGATCCCGGGAAATCAGCGGCTCAAAAAAGTTTTGAGCGGTTCGTTAATAGCTGGATGTCCAAATTAGACAAAATCGGCAAAATTAATATTCTGGGCATTGATATTATGCCATGTGATCAAGGCTTTGTTGGTCGATATGTGTGCTACGGGCCGGAGTGTAAGTTTATCATCAAAGAGACAGACTCTCCTGAGACCCCCTTTGTCGGAATCTTGCGTTACTCAGAAAAGCATTTTTTAAAAAAAGGCGAAACCCGGCAGAAGACCTTTCAAAGTCCCGGAATGTTGACTAAAAAAATTCGTGTTACCGAGATCTTCCGTTTTACCCGCGGCAAATGGATGTATTGACCCGGTCCCCCAAATTAATTAAAGCTTTTTAATTAGTGCCGTAACTGGAAAATGATCTGAAAACCCTTTAACCCATTTATTTTTCCTTTTCCTATATGGCTTTGGTTTACTACCTTCTCTTATGTGTTTTGGTCTAAATATTTTAATTGACTTTTCATCAACTTTAAGACCATTCTTGCCTACAAGAATTCCTTTCGAGACCATAATTTGATCTAACATATTCCATCCTGCTGGATTTTTACTATAGTAAAAAGTTCCTGGAGTTGTCTCGTCCATCAATAACCAAGTTAAATTATATAAATAAGGTCGAGATTTAGAACTGTTTCTTCGTGCTTGTACACGAGCACGGTTTCTTATGGCAAAAAGATACTCCTGAACAGAACGATTAAAAGGTTCGTCATTAAAGTCACCCATTACAATTATATTTGAATCAGGATCTGATTGATAAAATTGATCTACAACCCATGCACAGTTCTCTGCGACCATTATTCTGTAAGGTTCACTTTCATATTGTCCACTTGATCGAGATGGCCAATGATTACCAATTACGTTGAGTATACTCCCATTTGTAACTTTAAAAGTAACAACAAAAATATCTCTTGTCGGGTAACGTTTGCGAATATTATAAGCCACAGCCTTAGGATTAGATAAAACTGATTTTCGGTATATGAATCCTATATCTATCATTCTAATATCAGGACTATCATGATGAACAATCGCATATTCATTACCATTAGGTAGTTCATAAAGTATGTCTTTAATAACCTTTTCAGATTGGATTTCACAGATTCCAAGTAAATCAGGTCCTGTAGGATCGAACAGTTCAGAAATTACTGAGGCGATGTTCTTAACTTTATTTTTATAGTGTTCTTGCGTCCAGCTTTCTTTTAATTCAGTATGTTGTAAAGGCTCAAATAAATTTTCTAAATTATACCAAGCAACTTTTAATGTTGACATAACTATATGTCCTTTCTTTAAACTCTGACCTACGCCTAACCGGCTTGTGACAAAATTGGGGCATACTCCATATATATACTTGCATTTATGCCGCCAAATCCTGAGTTGCAGGATAATATGGATGGATGATCCAAGGCGAGGGGTTTTTGTCCGGTTATATGGCCAATACCGGATTCCGGTGTTGTCAACCCAACGCTTGGAGGAATCAGGCCTCTCTTTAGGCTTTCAACAGATAAAACCGCCTCAATTACGCCTGCAGCTCCAAGGCAGTGGCCTATAGCTCCTTTCACGGAATGAAAAGGCGGATTGTTTTTGCCCCACAGGGTGGTAAATGCGCATATCTCCATGGCATCGTTATGCCGGGTGCCGGTACCGTGGGCATTAATGGCTCCTACTTGCCGGCCGCAATTGTCTGTAGCTGTTTTTATGGTAGCTATCAGCCCGCTCGCCTCCCTGTCCGGCGCTGTGATGTGAACTGCGTCACAGGCCGCTCCCCATCCGGTTATCCGGGCAAGGATAGGCCAATTGTGTTTATGGGCCTCTTCTGTGGCGCATAGAAGCATAAGCCCTGCCCCTTCGCCCAGGGAAAGCCCATCACGTCCATGATCAAAAGGACGGCAAGGTCGAGGGGAAAGCGCCATCAGACTTGCAAAACCGGCCAGCACAAATTTGCTTAATATATCTATACCAATCACAACGACCGTTTTTGCATCACCACAGATAAGCCTGTGTACCCCTTGGATGACAGCTATTGTTCCGGATGCACAGGCAGCGCTGATTGTGCTTACAGGACCCTTAAGGCCAAGTTCTTTCGCTATATAACTTGCAGTATCACAAGGTTGGCCTGGTCTGGGACCGGCTGACCGGGCAAGGAGTTCGTCCGGAGCGCCTTTTGTAATAGCCAGAATGAGGGTGGTGTCATCCAAAATCAAGGGGCTGTCAGCAAGAAGCAATTTTATCAAAGCTTGAAGGCGTTTTGCTGTTCCCGGTTCTCCTTCAAGACTCTCTATTAACCCTACCGGCCATCTGCCAAACAAATCGTCTGATTTAAGACAGGCAAGGGCAGAGCGTCCTTCCATCAGTCCGCTCCACGTCTCGTCTAAATTGCCAAGAGAAGTTATCGCTCTAGTGGCCACAACAGCTACTGATTTCATTCCAGCTTACCTTCTTTCCACTTTTGCCGGAAATCCTCAATCCAGACAGTCGGCATGAGTAAAACAAGTCCCTTCATATCCGTCAGGAGCTGAACCGTATATCCAGTGGCCATCAGACGTCCGTTCCGGCCTGTAATATGATATTCAAAGTTCAGTCTCATGGCATCGCACCAGTGTAGCGTGGTTTTAATGTTCATTATCTCATCAAAATGTAACGAAGCCTTATAGTCGATGTGCATTTTCACAATAGGAGCTGCCAGCCCTTCATCCTTGAACTTCATGTATCGCAGGCCATACCTGTCTCCAAATGCCACTCGGCCATCTTCCAGATAACTCACATACCGGCCGTGCCATACCATCCCCAATGGATCTATTTCTTCAAACCTGACCCTGCGGGGAATAGTGACTGTAAGAGGCCGGGGAGCATCAGGCTCTTGAGGAAAGTAGCGATGTTGAGATCTCATGTCTGCATCCATCACAGGGGTTCTGGGTTCACAGGTTCACAGGTTCAAAGGTTCATGTTAAAAGACGAACGTCGAACGTCGAACATCGAACGTCGAACGTCGAACAAATTGTTTCATTCTCATGTCTTCTCCATTCAGAACCAATAAATCAAAAGTTTAGATTTTTAGTAAACTCTGAACC
>CBETWD010000043.1:0-15242 GCA_965539945.1 uncultured bacterium | reverse complement strand
AATTTGTATTCAGGTTGTTGGATAGACGTGCTGCATGCCCGGCATTTTCAGCCGGTACCTATAATTATTATCGTTATTTTTTACCCTGAACACAAGAAAAAAAATTTTATTTCAGACAGCGCGAGAGAAATAAAATGCCTTTTGCTATGTAATTAACTTCCGTTTTTTCATGGGCATTTATTTTCTTCGGACTGCTCTTCCAAGTAAAGGGGCTGCGGTTGTCTCGAGGCGATATTTATAACTAGCTGAAATTCTTCACAAATAAACAATTATATTTTATTTTCTCCAATTGTTAAGATGCTGGCACGGACCTTGTATTAAGAAAGATTGCGCGAGAAAAAATACATAGACTGGGAATTGTTTCCCTAAAACTTAACTTAAGGAGAAAAAAATGAAAAAGATACTGGTAATCATGGTTTTTATGTCAATGCTGGCCTTCTCAGGTACGGCGTTGGCGCTCAGCGTCACTACAACAGGTGACAGCGGGGCTTTGGTTGATGCAATTTTAGGCACAGGAGTCTCCAATGTGGGGAATATTTCTTATACAGCCGGCGGTGTATCACATGCCTCGGGAACCTTCTCTGATGGAACCACATCAGGGATCGGTATAGAGTCGGGCATCATCCTGTCCACCGGAAATGCCGCTGATGCAGTGGGGCCTAATACTGTCGACAATATAACGACACGTAATTACCTCCCTGGGGATGGCGATCTGGCAGCACTTGCAGGATATCCTCATACCTACGATGCGAATGTGCTTGAATTTGATTTTGATGTAGCTACAACAGGCACCCTCTCATTTAATTATGTCTTTGCTTCCGATGAATATAATGAATGGACAAATTCACAGTATAATGATGTATTTGCATTTTTCCTTGACGATACAAACATTGCCCTTATTCCGGAAACCAATATCCCGGTCGCGATCAATACTGTCAATGGTGGCGGGGCTACTTACGGAACCAATCCAAGTTATGAAGAGTACTACAACAATAATGATCTAAACGATGGCGGGCCGTATTACGATATCCAATACGATGGTTTCACTGATGTTTTTGTTGCAACTGCCTTAATTGATGAAGGCACGCACCACATCAGGCTGGCCATCACGGACGTCATGGATCCCTTTTGGGACTCGGCAGTGTTCATTGAAGAGGGAAGTTTCTCTTTCGAAACTTCTGTTCCTGTTGCACCAGTCCCCGAACCAGCCACTATACTGCTGGTTGGAGCTGGACTGGCCGGGTTTGCCGGTTTCAATAGAAAGAAGATGTTCAAGAAATAATTCAAACGGAAAAAATGTAATATTATCACCGCAAAAATGCTGAAGTTCGCAAAACCCCTTAATATCAATAGGTTGTTTTAGCATTTTTGCGGCCACATTTTGTCTTTCCACACCTCATGCTCCCCTCGCTCTATTCTCACGCCTTCTCTATTCCCGCCTGCCTCGCAAGCTTGGCGAGTGGGCAGGAAGAACTCACAAATCAACAGCTGATTCCGCTGAAAATGCCCTACCTGCTACGTTGCATAAGAGCTGAAAGCCTGAAGCCGAAAGCTGAAAGGGGTTGATTACGATAGCTTTTTGAGCGCAATTATATTTCAGGACTTTTTACAGCGTAATCAGCGGATTAGGTTTTCGGTGAACCCTGAACCCCTGAACCCCTGAACCTTTTAACTCTGAACCTTGAATAGACAGCAGATTGTTCTATTTCGGTACAGTGTGTTGTTCTATCTTGGAACAATTTTTTATAGCTCTCTCCGCTACGGCGGACTTTATACCCAGATTTTCCAATACTCCATCATTCCGTGTAAGCAGTATAAACTGGTTGTTGAAAAATAGTGTGCAAAATCAATGTGTTATAAAAACCGGCATGTGAGTTGCAATTAAAGATATCAAAACATGAACTTAAAGAACTACAGAATTAAAATATTAAAAAAACATAAACAGAAAATGCCAAATCTATCGTGAGGTAGAGACGGAAAGCCACGGATCTTAATTTAAAAGACAGCCGGGTTGCCTCTTATGCTAACGAGGCAAACCATGAAGGAAAAAACTAAATGCTTAACAATTTCAGTTTTCGTAATTCTTCTATTAATGTCTATACAGGGATGCGCTGCCACTTATCATGGCAGCAAGCATAATAAGGATGGTGTTCAAAAGATTAGTGGGGCTGAAATAAAGTCGAGATTGCAAGAGGCTTGGCCGGAAATTAATTCCAACAATATCAAGATTTCTGATACATGGTATATGATGCCATCAAATAATGAAGTGTGGAAGTTAGTTATGGATTCAGGAGTGAATTCTTTTGTGCATACATACCATATCCTGGACGATTGTAATCAGATGTTTGATTGTGATGATTTTGCCCTTCTTCTTCATTCTTTTGTTGTCAAAGAACGATACAACCAGATGATAGAGCAAAAGCTATCAAAAGAAGAATGTTTGCCATGGGCATTTGGACAAGTGTGGTGCAAAGGACCAACCAGCGACAACCATGCTCTTAATATCTGCATAACAAAGGACAGAGGAATTGAGCTTATTCATCCTCAAACCAATGTGATTCAACAAGTACAAAGAAATTGCTCTGAAATATGCTTTGTACGCATGTGATCATTGTAAGCCTTGCGTTGCATTAAAAACGATGCAAGGCTTATATCCTTTCTCCGGATTATATACCGGCTGATCATCCGTTTGCCTATTATGCCGCCTGCCTATAAGGATTTTGATGACAGCCGGCCACTGGAATGCGGCTTCCCGTGGGATTTGGGTTAACGACTTCGGGCTTAATCTTAAATCGTTCTTGAATACGTTTTGCAGAGATGATTCGTCCCTCACGAGATGAGGGGGTTAAAAAGGCTTTCAATGTCATTTCAAGGACCCTGGGGTTCAACTCGCTTTCAATGGCAATTACCCCATCGAGGATGATTTTCTGGAGGAGCAATTCGTGGTCTGTCCTTTCGCGCAGATGTGCTGCAAAGGGAAGGAAAAATAAATTCGCAAAGACCACCCCGTACAGAGTAGAGGTAAGGGCAATCGGGATCGTAGCGAGGATCAGCGAGATATCACCCGCGCTGGCAAGCATGCCGATGAGCCCTACCACACTGCCGACGAGCCCGAAAGAAGGACATGTCTCTGCAAGTGTTCTGAGAACACGTTCGGATTTCTCCCTCCGTAGTTTGAAAAAGTACATTTCCGTATTCAGAATCTCCTTGATCTGGGCCTTTGTGTAGCCGTCTACCAGAAATCCGAGGGCCTGTCTCAGGAACATGATAGACGTTTCATCTTCATCCTCCTGGAGGGAGAGAATCCCCTTGAGTTTGCTCTTTACAGAAAGGTCTACGAGGATTTCCACGATCTCTTCGGGGGTTTTTGTTCTGGTTCGGTAGGAAGCAAGCAGGACCTTAAAGACAATGGAAAGGCGCTCTGTCCTGAAACTGAGAAGGGCCGCTCCGAATGTGCCGCCTAATACAATAAAGAGAGCGGCAATATTGAAAAAGAGTCCCACATTGCCGTTGACGGCAAATCCAAATGCAAGAAAGAGGGTACAAACACCTAATCCAATAACTGTTCTTTGTTCCAACTTTTTACTCCTTCCTTATAATACAGAACTACAGACTTCATTAAGTTTTGCGAAATTGGGGTATTGTCAAAAAAGACTTTCTGTAATGAACTCACTCTTTCCCGAGCTGTCAGGAACGGCGTAAGGTCTTTCTTTGGTCATGATGATCTCGACACGCCTGTTTGCTGCACGATTTTTCGCCCCATGATTCGCTTTAATAGGTTGATAGAAGGCGTGTCCGCTGATAAAAAACTTTTCTGCCGGGATATGCCTATCTTCGATGAGAAATCGTGCTACCTGACAGGCTCGCATCGTTGAAAGTTCCCAGTTGGAAGGGAACCGTTCCGTCTGGATAGGTAAATCATCCGTGTGGCCTACCAGATTCACCATGTAAGGCGTCTTTTGGAGAATGCCCGCGATTTTTCTGAGAGATGCCTTGGCTTCTTCTCTGAGCTCCGCCTTTCCTGCGTCGAAAAGGAGATCTCCCGTGAGAATAATTCGTACAGCTTTGTCCTGGACCAAGTCTACTGAAGCGAATGAACGTAACTCTTCGACACCCAACGTTTCCTTGCTCAGATCGTATATTTTCCGGATCGCATCTCCCCCGGGTTCCCACTGTGTCTCATCGATAGTCACCGGAACAGTCATTGCCGGATCGGCTTGCTCTGAAACAATTTCAGTCGAAGGCACGTCTTTGAAAGCGGCATTGTAGACGTACATTACGGCAAAAAGGATAAACATCGTCATCATGAGGTCAGACCAAGGGATGGACCAGTGGAGGGTCTTGGTCATTTTCCTCCCAAAAAGGAAATCGTTACCCCCGCTGCCGGAAAAGTCGGCGAAGACGGATACTGCCGACGAATCCAAGGCGTTGATTCGACGGGAAGACTCGCTGACAGGTGTCTCTTTTTTCCTCTCTTTCAATGTCTTCCCGGCTGTTTGAAACATCCCTGTCCTCCTTCATTTCGGCTTGTTCTCCGGATTCATAGAGTTATAAGCCAAATTCATGCCAACAGACAAAGATTTGTAACTACTTGAAAGTCTTGAGAATATTTGGTGATGTATCTGGCGGTACCGTTGGAGGAGGAAATATTTTCCAGGAGACCCTTCGGCTCCCGGAAATATTTTCTGGGCCTTCTTATCGCTATTTCGTGCTCTAAACCGAAAGACATTTAATCCAAGAAAGCCTATGAGCGGGTTTCCCCACTGAAACGGAAAAAATTTCGACCTGCTTCCAGCAAAGGAATTCATGGCCAGGGTCACGTAGCATGTCCCTGAAAAGCGATCACCTATCAGTTGTTATGGTAAATCTGAGAAAAGGAGAAACTGCAAGATGCCTAATACAGTTCACGCACGCCGCGGAGTCTCTTGGCCACACGCTCCTTTCCAATGGCCACAAGCACATCAAAGATGCCCGGACCTGCCGGCTGGCCTGTGACCACAGTGCGAACGGCATTGATAATAATACCGGGCTTTACTTCAAGTTTTTCCGCAAAGTCCCTCACAATTTCTTCGGTCGTTTCAAGAGTCCAGGACTCGATCTGCTCCATGCGGTCAGCAAGCTGCGGCAACCAGTCTTTGAGGTCCGGGTATTTGAGTACTCTTTTCTTAAAGGCCTTTGGGTCAATGGGGAATTCCTCTGAGAAGTATGCCCTTCCCAGTTCTGCAAAGTCCTTGAAGGTATGAAAACGGCTCCGGATAAGATCCAGGGTGGCAAGGAACCACTGCCTTTTTTTACCATCATATGCCGGGTCCCAGATGCCTTCCGCAACGAACTCGTTTTTCACAGGCCCTGCGATCTCTTCTATGGGCAATATCCTCAGAAAATGAGAATTTATTGAAAGGGCCTTGGGGTCTGTGAAAAATTTCTGGTCCCCCGGCGTGTAATTGAATATGGAATTCGCCCGGCCTATCCCCTCAAGTGAGAAGGCGTCTATCAGTTCCTCCCTGCTGAATATCTCCCGGTCATCAGAGGTGTGCCAGCCGAGAAGCACAAGGAAATTCACAAGGGCCCAGGGCAGGAATCCATGGTCCCTGTAAAACTGTACTGATACCAGTTCACCGTGAGTCCGCTTGGATATCTTGCGCTTTTTGAGATCCAGAGTAAGGGGCATGTGGGCAAATACCGGAGGTTTTGCTCCAAGGGCCTCATAGATAAGGATCTGCCTGGGAGTGTTGGCAAGGCCGTCCTGTCCCCGGATTACATGAGTGATTCCATCCCGGATATCGTCCACTGCGTTTGAGAGAAGATAGAGCGGAGAGCCATCGGATCGCATTATGACAAAGTCTTCAATATCCTGGTACTGTTTTTCAATAGGCCCACATACCGCATCATTGACACATACCGCACCTTGTTGTTCCGGTACCTTAAAGCGTATGACATACGGAAGCCCCTGGGCCTCTTTGGCAACTATGGCCTCTGATGTGAGTCTCCTGCAGGTCCTGTCGTATTGAACAGACTGTTTGGCTGCCAAAGCGGCCTTCCTCTTTACATCGAGCTCTTCCTTGGTGCAGAAACATTTGTAGGCATGGCCTGACTCAACCAGCCGCATAGCAGCTTTTTTGTGCTCCTCAATGTATTTCGACTGAAAATACGGACCCTCGTCCCAATCGATCCCCAGCCAATGGAGCCCGTCAATGATCCCCTGGATGGAATCGGTTGTGGAACGTTCAGCGTCTGTATCCTCTATTCTTAATATAAAAACGCCCCTGTGTTTTTTTGCAAAGAGCCAGTTATATATGGCAGTACGGGCCCCGCCGATATGGAGATATCCTGTGGGGCTCGGGGCAAATCGTACACGCACGCTGTCTTTGGTTTTGTCATAGTTCTGAGATTGCATATTGCTGTATCCTTAACTTGATAGTATGGGAATTTCCATTTTTCAGACAGGATCAACAGGATCAACAGGATAAATGAAAATCATGTAAATCTTGTTCATCCTGTCAGAGAAGTCCTGCCGAAGGCAGCTAAGTTAATTTTTTTTTGGCCTGTCGCTGTTTGTTTTTTATTGCTTTTTCGATCTTGGCCCAGGTATCACGCAACGTCACCGTGCGATTGAACACAAGGGCTTTATCACAAGAGTCTTTAGTATCCACGCAGAAATAGCCTTGTCTCTCAAACTGAGAACGACTCCCCGGTGCCGCGTTTGCCAGACTTGGTTCCACACGGCACGACGTCAAGGTCTCCAGGGAGTTTGGATTCAAATTGGCTCTGAAATTACCCTCATCCTTTACTTCATCGGGGTTTGCTTTCAGGAAGAGATTATCATACAGGCGCACTTCGGCCCGGAGTGAGTGGGCAGCCGAGACCCAATGCAGTGTTGCCTTGACCTTGCGTCCATCCGGAGATCCACCGCCTCGAGTTTCGGGATCATAGGTGCAGCGCAGCTCCACTATTTCGCCGGTCTGTTCATCCTTTATTACTCCAACGCACGTTATATAATATGCGTATCTCAGCCGCACCTCGCGGCCCGCGGCCAGGCGGAAGTACTTTTTCGGCGGATCTTCACGAAAATCCTCCTGTTCTATGTACAGCACCCGTGAAAAAGGTACTTTCCTGGAACCCATTCCAGGGTCTTCAGGGTTGTTGATGGCCTCCAGCTCTTCCACCTGATCTTCCGGGTAGTTTTCTATGACTACCCTGAGAGGACGCAACACCCCCATAACACGCGGTGCTTGTTGATTCAGATCCTGGCGTACACAGTGTTCGAGCAACGCCACATCGACTGTGCCGGCCCTTTTTGCCACTCCGATACGCTCACAAAAGTCACGGATCGACCTTGGCGTGTATCCACGTCTCCGCAGACCGGATATCGTAGGCATCCGCGGATCATCCCATCCGGTGACGTCACCGGACTCCACCAGTTTCATTAGCTTTCGCTTGCTCATGATGGTGTAGCTGAGATTGAGGCGGGCAAACTCGATCTGCTGAGGATGACACTCGACGTCCAATTGGTCAAGTACCCAGTCATACAGGGGGCGATGATCTTCAAATTCCAGAGTACAGATGGAATGTGTGATCCCTTCGATGGAATCGGAAAGGCAGTGGGTGTAGTCATACATGGGATAAATGCACCACTTGTCGCCGGTCCTGTGATGTGACATCCGTCTAATACGGTAGATGGCCGGATCCCGCATATTCAAATTAGGAGATGCCATGTCTATTTTTGCCCGGAGTATGTGAGATCCGTCCTCAAATTCTCCTGCCCGCATGCGCTCAAACAGGTCCAGGTTCTCCTCAACCGGGCGTGAGCGATACGGGCTGTCCTTGCCCGGCTCAGTCAATGTGCCGCGGTACTCCTTGATTTCCTCCGGGCTCAGGCCGCAGACATAAGCCTTGCCCTTTTTTATTAACTGAACCGCATATTCGTACAATTGATCAAAGTAGTCGGATGCATAGTAGATGTGTTTGCCCCAGTCAAAACCGATCCACTTTACGTCTGCTTTGATCGACTCAATATATTCAATGTCTTCCTTGCTTGGATTTGTGTCATCAAAACGCATGTGGCAGACGCCGCCTTTATTTTCTGCAGCAATTCCAAAGTTGAGGCAGATAGACTTGGCATGCCCGATATGGAGATAGCCGTTCGGCTCCGGTGGAAAACGGGTCACAACTCGACCTTCATTCTTGTTTATCCTCAAGTCCTCCGCGACGATATTGCGAATGAAATCAGATGATGGATGAGAATCGATCATAGTCATATTTACGGCTCCGTTTCCGTCCTTTTCTTGTTTGGTAGTATTCCTGTTCTTCCCTCACATTGCATACTACACGATACCCAGTAAATCCATGTTTTGCTGTGGTTTGTTGAATATGGGGACTCTTTTGCAGCCGGATTTTAACGGTGAACCAACAAAATCACAAGAAAGCAAATGCTGAAAATGAGATGATCCCCCAGGCTTGGAAATTGGGGTACTGGTAATACCGTCCATGTTTGAGTATACAGTACCTCAGAGAAGCAGAGAAAATTAAGGAACGTATGATTTCTGGCCCAAAGGACCAGTTTTTTAAAATTAGAATAAACGGAGGCAACTTTTAGGACCCGTAAAGGAATAAATCGTTGGAATTTGTGCTCAGATTTAGGGAGAGTTATTCCTTTACGGGTCTTTAATAGCGCTTGAGTGAGTGGAGGAGCAACCTGACAAAGGCACTATGTTGGCAATATATGGCTATGAAAAAAAATAACCGGAAAAAGAAACTAAGTATCATAGGTGCAGGTGCAGTGGGAACAGCGGCTGCCCAGTGGGCTGTATGCAGATCTATTGCAGACACCATAGTACTACTGGACGTAGTAGCAGGTCTTCCCCATGGAAAGGCACTGGATCTTTTCCAGACATCCCCGTTATATGGATATGCAGGGAATATTATAGGTACTGATGACTATGCTGATACCGCTCAGTCAGACGTAATCATCATAACCGCCGGGCTTGCCCGGAAGCCGGGGATGAGCCGGGATGACCTTTTAGAAAAAAATGTCCGGATCATTCGAGAGGTTACTGAGGAAATCGTCAAATATTCTCCTGACGCATGCCTGGTGGTTGTCACAAATCCCATTGATGCCATGGTCTACACGGTCTTTAAGGTATCCGGATTTCCAAAACACCAGGTTGTTGGTATGGCAGGTGTCCTGGATTCTGCCAGGTACCGCACATTTATTGCCCAGGCCCTGGCTGTAGCTCCTTCGGACGTGACAGCCCTTGTAATGGGCGTACACGGCGACCACATGCTTCCCTTGGTCAGACTTGCAAGCGTTGGGGGAGTGCCCATAGAGGGGCTTTTGTCCAAAGAAGAAATCGAAAATATAGTCCGTCGCACTCAACACGGAGGTGCGGAGATAGTGCAGCACCTCAAGACAGGAAGCGCATTCTCCGCCCCTGGTCTTGCTGCCGTGGAGATGGCCCAATCTATCCTGAAAGACGAAAAAAGGGTGGTACCCTGTGCAGCCTATCTGGAGGGGGAATTTGGTGTTAGCGGCGTATTCCTGGGTGTGCCGGTGGTGCTTGGGAGAAACGGCGTAGAACGTATCCTGGAGTTTCCCCTTGCGCCGGATGAGCAGGAAGCCTTACAAAAATCTGTGGAGGCAGTGAAGAAGCAAGTTGTGGCCACTGGCCTATGAACTGTCGGCTGTCAGGGGGGAAGTGAATAATTATCACCGGACTATTGCCCTATGGGTCTTCTTAATCGGGCTGATTGGGGTCCTTGGTGGCCTGGTTGTCTTATGTCGACTTTTCTGGCCACCAACTCCACCCGTGCCTGTGTTTTTACCTGTTCCTTTAATAGAACAGGTTCCCATAGAACAGATTCCCGCCCTTGAGGACCTTAAGGACAAAAAAGGACTGCAAAAGGCCGTTTCCGCCAGCCTGGAATATCTGGAAAAGCATAAGGATGAGGAACAAATATCCTGGGGCAATGAATCCATAACTGTAGGCATACTGAAGAAGACACTGAAAGCCTTTTCCAGACTCCTGGGCCAAGACCTTCCTCAGGAGGACCTCCAGAGGGAAATCCGCCGCCAGTTTGTAGTTTACGGGATAACAGGGGATGAAAAGGAAAAGAGGTCTGCCGGGCCGTTTCTTGTGACAGGTTATTTCCAGCCTGAACTGGCTGCTTCTCTGAAAGCGGATGAAAAATTTTCCTACCCGCTTTATGAAATTCCCCCGGACCTCATTCGAATAGCACTGTATGATTTTGACTCCTCCCTTCCGCGCAAGACCCTTTATGGGAGGGTGTCCGGGCAAAGTCTGATCCCATACTATACACGAGCGGACATTGACAACGGCAGGAAGCTCAAGTGTGCCGATGTCCTTGCGTGGCTGCAGTCACCAGTGGATGGGCTTATGCTCCATATACAGGGTTCAGGGATACTCCGGTTTCAGGACAAAAGCAGGAGATATATCCACTACGCTTCCAGTAACGGTCATCCCTATCATAGTATCGGCCGATGGCTTATAGACAAGGGACTGCTACCCAAGGATCAGGCAGACTGGCCGGGCATCAGCGCTTGGGCACAGGAAAACCCAAAGGAATTCAGAAAGGCCTTTGCCGCCAATCCCAGATACATTTTCTTTAAATGGGAAAAAGAGGGGCCAATAGGAACGCTGGGGGAAGTGCTGACACCCATGAGATCCGTGGCCCTTGATCACAAGATCTATCCACCTGGTGCCCTATGTTTTTTGAAAGTGCCAATGCCTGTGAGCCGGTCGAGCCACGAAGGCACCGGGATCTTTCAGGGTTTTGTGTGCAATCAGGACACAGGCAGTGCCATCAAGGGACCACATAGACTGGACCTCTATTGCGGAGAAGGCGATGAGGCCGGACACCTTGCGGGAAGGCTGAA
Organism: uncultured bacterium; assembly: GCA_965539945.1. Classification (GTDB taxonomy): domain Bacteria; phylum Desulfobacterota; class Dissulfuribacteria; order Dissulfuribacterales; family UBA3076; genus UBA3076. Next base: position 4,348 of record CBETWD010000043.1, on the reverse strand, counting down.
AGCACCGGGATCACTCTATCTATTGTTGCTCAGGGATGCTGTTCAGGGGACCTGGCTCAATCAACCCTGAAATCATCTTGCTTTTCCATAACTAACTCATTAAGCTCACAAAACCCTAACCCGGACAAGCCGGAACCAAAAGGGTTTGAAGATAAAAATAATTGGTAACCGTTCACGGGTTCAAAGGTTCAAAGGTTCAGGGGTTACCGAAAAATTGAACCGTTGATTCGTGAGTTCTGAGTGGAAAAATCATGAGAATAGAACGATAATGTAGATAATGTAACCCTGAACCTCTGAACCCTGAACCTTTGAACCTTTACAGATGTAAGAAATTGCTAAGCTACCGAGTGATCTCGTCAAAATCCATCCTACTTATAACCTTTTTCTTTCTATTTGTTTTGATCCTGACACCCTGTTCTTTATTCCCAAGAATTAAAACTACTGTATCATTGGCAGAGGACCGGCCCCACCCAAAAATTTATGATTTTACAGTATCAAATTCCCGGGATAAGCTCCTGGCCTACTTTTCCCTAAAAAACGGGTGTCCCCCGTATGTGCAAATTGCATTGGAAAGCGGGATTACAGTACGCTATATCTACGAAGTAGAGCTACAGGCACCCCGTTTTCTGATTAAAAAAAGCCTTTCCCGACGTTTCATATTAAGAACACTTACCTATGACAATCTCAAAGGGGAGTACAGGGTTTCGTTTGGTCCGGATGCCCCCAGGGTAGTCAGTATAAGGACCTTAGAAGAAGCAAGAACGCTTGCTTTTGAGATTAACGACGTCTCGATAATTTTTTTGTCCGAGCTGCCTCGGGGGAAGATCTATACATTGCGGGTACGGGCAAAGATGGAAGAAGCAACGTCATTTTTACCTTTTAGAGGCCTTTTGGACCTATTTTCCTCGTGGGGTTGCCAGACTGAATGGTATGAAATCCGGTTTAACTACTAGCGAAGCTAGAAAACGAAGAATCGAACGAATCATCATGATAGCAGCAGGGGTTCTTATCGCCCTGCTTTCCTTGGCCGAGTACCATCTGATCTCCGGTTTTAGTCCACTATCGACAAGTAACAATGTACTCATCTTTGCAGTAATCAACCTTAATATTCTCCTTATCCTGCTTCTAGGTTTTCTTGTAGTACGTAATCTGGTCAAACTGGTATTCGAAGACAGAAAAAACCTGCTGGGAGCCAAGCTCAGGACAAAACTCGTAATAGCTTTTGTAACTCTATCCCTTATTCCTACAATACTGCTCTTTCTGGTCTCTTTCCAATTTCTCAGGACCAGCATCGGCTACTGGTTCAACATAAAGGTGGAAAGGTCCCTTGATAATGCTCTGACAATAGGAAGAACATATTACGAAGACCAGGTTACTGAGTTGGAGTACCTGTCTCAAGAGATGGAGAGACGCCTGAGCCTGAGATGTATTGAAGAGGACGATACAATAAACAGGGTATGTGTAGAACAGTTAGTGAATCCAACACTACTATTACCAAGTGCCCAAGGTTCCGCCAACGCAATCCACTTTAATTCCATAGAGGTAATAAATTCATCCCATAAAAAGCTTTTTGCTAAGATATGGCTACCGCTCGTGGATATACCGCCAAGTATTCCCGGTTCTGTGCTTAACCGGATTTTTAAAGGTAAGGACTCTCTGGTGCACAGTGTCTCTCTGGAGGGCGGTGAACTTATCCGGGTCTTACGTCCCTTAAGAAATGCAGATGACAGTATTCAGGCAGTATTGGCTTTGGGCCACTTGATGCCTCAGGATATAAGTTACCTGCTCGATAATATTCGCTCAGGTTATGAGGACTATCGCCAGTTGCGGCTGTTCCAGAACCCAATTAAGGGTTCCCTGTTAATTACCCTTTGCCTGATTACTTTCCTGATCATTTTTGTTTCCATATGGTTTGGATTCCGGCTTGCCAAAAGCATTACAGAGCCTGTTCAGATGCTTGCTGAAGCCACCCACCGCATAGCACTGGGAGACCTGGATTTCAGCCTTGAAGCTAAAGGTAAGGATGAACTCAGTTCTCTGGTGCGGGCATTTAATATCATGACCCAGGACATTAAGGAAGCCAGACGCAGGACTGAAGAGACCTCAAGACAGTTGCGAAAGAGCTATGGCGAATTGGAACAACGCCGGCGCTATATTGAGATTATCCTACAGAACGTAACAGCAGGAGTAATATCCATAGACAGACAGGGTGTCGTCACTCTTATGAACAAATCAGCTTCGAGCATTCTGGATATGTCCTCGGATCAGGTAATCGGGAAGCCGTATCTTCAACTCCTGACAAAAGATCAGGCCAAGGAATTTGAGGAAATCAGGCAGGAACTCAGCCTTTCTCCAAAAGGCACGCTTCAGCGTCCGGTTCGCATGGAAATAAAAGAAAAGCCCCTTTCTCTCCTGGCAAGCTTTACCATATTAAGAGACCAGGATGAGAGATCTCTCGGAGTAGTCATAGTCTTTGATGACCTGACAGAGCTTGAGAAAATTCAGCGTCTCGCTGCTTGGCGCGAGGTAGCCAGGCGCATCGCACACGAAGTCAAGAATCCCCTAACCCCTATACAGCTCTCAGCACAAAGGCTGCGCAAAAAATATCTTGATAAGCTGGATGACGAAGCCAGGATTGTTTTTGACAAATGCACAAATACAATCATAAGCCAGGCAAAAGAACTTAAACACCTTGTAGATGAGTTTTCGAACTTTGCCAGGATGCCTGCCCCCAGACTTCGATCCACGAGGCTGGATGATTTGGCAGATGACGTACTTGCACTTTACAGGGGTGGACATCCAAAAATTAAAATTAAACTGGGTGTGCAGGAAGAGTTGCCGGATGCCTTGTTGGACTCTGACCAGATAAAGAGGGCCCTTATCAACCTTCTGGACAACGCGGTAGCCTCCATGCCTGATGGTGGTGAAATAAATATTCAGATAACATATAACACTGCCGGGAATGAAATATGTCTCAGTGTGTCCGATACGGGATCAGGCATTTCCCCTGAGGACCTTCCAAGGCTCTTTGAACCCTATTTTTCTAAAAGAAAGGGGGGCACAGGCCTTGGACTTGCTATTGTAAACTCTATTGTAGCAGACCATAATGGACGCATACTGGTGGAAAATAATATTCCCAGCGGGGCTAAGTTTGTACTGATTTTTCCTATTAACTGAATTGAGCGATTAGCTGTTAGCCATTAGTGTTTAGCTTTGAAAAATGGTTCATCACGGCAGACCGATAATCATTAAACTAATGGCTAACAGCTAATAGCTGACCACACAGGTAGAACAATTTTGCCATGGTAAAGAAAAAGATACTTGTAGTAGATGACGAAGAGTCAATCCTTCAATCTGTGACGGATATCCTTGAAGACGAGGGATTTGACGTGCAGACCTCACCAGACGGAGAGACGTCCCTTGAGATCGTGGGAGAGGACCTTCCGGATCTTGTCCTGTTGGATATCTGGATGCCGGGCATGGACGGCCTGGAAGTATTGAAACACATAAAGGCCGACTGGCCGTTTATTCCGGCAGTAATCATGTCCGGCCACGGAACTATTGAAACGGCTGTAAAGGCCACCAGGCTGGGGGCCTATGACTTTATAGAAAAACCTCTTTCCTATGAACATTTGCTTCTTACGATCCAGAATGCCCTCAAATATCACGACCTTCGGGAAGAAAATGTCTTTTTAAGGCAAAAAACCGGGGAAAGACGAGAACTAATTGGTGAAAGCCCTGCCATGAGAAGGCTCAAGGAACAGATCGCTATTGTTGCCCCTACTGATGCGTGGGTATTGATCCAGGGGGAAAACGGAACGGGCAAGGAACTCGTGGCCCAAACTATTCATCGAATGAGCAAGCGAAACCGGAAACCACTCATAGAAGTCAACTGCGCTGCAATACCTGAAGAGCTTATTGAAAGCGAGCTGTTTGGACATGAGAAAGGGGCCTTCACTGGTGCAACCACGATGAAAAGGGGAAAATTTGACCTTGCAAACGAAGGGACCCTGTTCCTTGATGAAATCACGGATATGAGCCTTAAGACCCAGGCAAAGATCCTGCGAATACTTCAGGAACAGAGGTTCGAGCGGGTTGGTGGGAGCAAGACCATAACGATAGACGTGCGCATTATGGCAGCCACAAACAAAGACCTTGAAAAAGAGATCAAGAAAGGGCATTTCCGGGAAGACCTTTACTACAGGCTAAACGTGATACCTATAGAGGTCTCTCCCCTCAGGGAGCGCAAAGACGACATTTTTCTTCTTACAGAAGGTTTTCTGAGCGAATTTACCGGGAACACCGCCCATGGTCCCAAGAAAAGGGCAAACCAGGAAGTAATTGAGGC
>CBETWD010000042.1:0-15353 GCA_965539945.1 uncultured bacterium | reverse complement strand
ATGCCTGTCATTAGTATTTAGAGGCGTGTTCATTGGTGGTTGGCCTGAGTTGATATGCCGTCTCTTTTTTTAATTCTGAACCATCTGCCGGTGTGACTATGAGAACAGGAGATCCAGATCCTCCCTGGATAGCTGTCGTAACATGTCCTGCCCGCCACTCAGGATGGCGCTGACCAGTTCCCGCTTCTTCTCCTGCAAAGCAAGGACCTTCTCTTCTACTGTTTCGGCTGTAATGAAGCGATAGGTGAATACTTTTTTGTCCTGTCCGATGCGGTGGGTTCGGTCGACCGCCTGAAGTTCAACTGCCGGATTCCACCACGGATCTACAATAAACACATAATCCGCTGCTGTGAGATTAAGCCCCAGGCCACCGGCCTTAAGGCTGATAAGGAAGAGCTTTATATCTTCGTTGTCCTGAAAATTGCGTACTCTGTCTTTACGTCTTGCCTGAGGCGTTCTTCCATCAAGGTATTCATATATTATACCGGCATTATCCAGGGAGCGACGGATCAGGCCCAGCATTTTGGTAAACTGGGAAAAGACCAGGGCCTTATGTCCACCGGAAATGGCCTCTTTTATCAATGTCATGAGATTGTCCAGCTTGCCTGATCCTGCGCTATCCTCTCCGATAAGGGCAGGGTGGTTGGCTGCCTGGCGAAGCCTGAGGAGTCCCTCCAGTATCTTTATGCGGCTCCTGTTAAGTCCCTGCTGTTCTATGGTTGCCAATATTGAGGCACGGTAGTGGTCCCGAACCCGGGAGTAAATCCTGGCCTGTCCATCGGTCATGGGACAGAGTATTATATGCTCCATTTTCCCCTGAATTTCTTTGGCTACAGCCTCTTTATTACGCCTGAGGAGAAAAGCCTTTACTGTTTTTTTGAGGATATTCCGGGCCGTTTTATCTCCCAGGGCTATAGGTTTTGCAAATCTCCTGTCAAAGACCGCCCTGGAACCCAGGAGTTTGGGATTTAGGAATTCCATCTGGGACCAGAGCTCTCCTACGTTGTTTTCAAGCGGCGTGCCTGTCAGACACAGCCTGTGCCCGGCCCTGAGCAGCCGCACTGCTTTGGCAATCTGGGAGTTGGAATTTTTGATCGCCTGGCTTTCATCCAGAATGATATAATCGAACTGCAAATCTTTAAGAATCTCTATATCACGTCTTACCAGACCATAGGTGGTGATTACCAGGTCAGCCTGGTCTAATTTTTTAATAAGGTCTGAACGATTGTTCCCTACATAGGCCAGTATTTTTAAATCAGGGACAAAACGTTTTGCTTCCGCCTGCCAGTTAAACAGGACAGAGGTTGGGCTCACCACAAGGGATGGCCTTTTTTTCCCATTTTCCATCTCTCCTGCGAGCCATGCAAGGACCTGTACTGTCTTGCCGAGCCCCATGTCATCAGCGAGTATGCCTCCAAAATTGAAATTCTTTAAAAAGGCAAACCAGCCCATGGCATCTTCCTGGTATGGCCGAAGGACGCCTTTGAAACCAGCAGGTACAGGGACCCTTTCAATTCCTGAGAAGTTTTTCAGGGCATTTTTTATCTCAAGGAAACGCTGGTCAACGGACTCGACTTCATTCTCTTCCAGCAGAACGTCCAGGATCAAGGCCTGGGTCGATGGAAACCTGAGCGTTTTGCCGCTATTTTTTTGTCCCGACGCAGCACCCAGTTCAAGTACGGGCAGGTTGCGGGAAAGCCACTTCTCGGGAAGCAGCCCTGTGCTTCCGTCACCAAGCTTAACCGTCTGTTCTCCCCTTAGAAATGCCTTAATGGCCCTTGGCAATGAGACTACATGTTCTCCAAAGGATATTCCGCCTTCCAAATCAAACCAGTCTATGCCGGATGAGATACTTAGTTCGGTGATGCGACCTCCCCTGAAAGGCTTTCTATTTTGTCCCTGGACCCTCCAGCCCTCGTCTGTCAGTTCTGAGAGTACTTCGGCCGCACCTTTAATATCTTTTTGAAATAGCTGGTCCTTTTGCCGAAATCCCTTGTCAAATAGTCCCATTAGGATCTCGGATTCGGCATCTTTATTTCGTTTTACCCGTTGCCATCTTTCAGTATCCAGCACAGAGGGCCTTGGATCATGCCACTCTATTTCCAGATCTTCATAGTTCATAAAGACCTGGGCCTTTATGAGACCTTTCTCAAGCTCCACTATAAGTAATGGTTTTGGAAATAAATTTTGTATGGTTTTGGGTGCTATCTCCTCCGGCAGACGAATTTTGGGGTTGTCCTGAAGGGATTCTGCCTGGACCAAAAGGTCCCGGATGTCTTTTGGGGATATTTCCGTCTCCTCTGATTTCAACACAGCCTTTATCCACGAAAGGCTGGGTCCCGGCAACTCGAAAAGATACCCGTCATATATGAAAAGCACCGGCGAGGTATGAAAAAAAACAGGTATATTCGAAAGCGGCACGTCTTTGCCGTCCGGTTTCAGCCTTACTGATGGCACGAGCTTGAACCCCTTCTTTTTCTTTTTGGTTTTTTGTTCTGCTGCCAGCTCCAGCAAGGCAGCAGACGGGACTGCCTTATAGAGGGGATCTGCCAGTTGTTTTTTGGCTGGGTGAAACACTCTGCAACGTTTTGTCTCAGCCAGCAGAGGCAGGACGAGTTCAAGGTCTCTTGGTTCTAAGGCAAGGTCTGCAAAATCTTTGTAAGTCGGATGGTAATGTCGGGAAAAATCATTTTTTGGAATTTTCCCGGACACATTGTCCAGCATAGCAATTATGGCACGATCCACCTTGGGAAGGCCCCTGTGTTCTATGGTAGCTGCCTGAAGTTTCCGCTCTCTTCCCAGTGTATTATCTTTTCTAAGGTACCTTTCAAAGGCAGATACCTCTATGGCCATCGGAGTGACGTTCAGGTCGTAGCACAGGACGAACTTGCTGGAACCATCCAGCCATGGAGCGGCTAGCGGTTTTCCTTGCCAGAGGGCATCTGTAAACAGTGTTCGCCAATCGGTCTTTTCCTTAGGCCGGGCCTTTTTATATTTGTCATCGCAGGAAAGGGTCGGCATCCCCCCTGCTGCCAAGACCCTGTCTGCTTCAACTATGGCTGCCCACAGGTGTTTGCATGGGAAACCCTGTTGAAAAAAGGGACAGGTGCAGGAAACGTGAATTTTGCCGTCTCTTGAATGTCTGTCAATTACTGTCGCTGTATAGAGCTTTGAGCCTTGAACTGTAGCTAAAATCCTTTCCCGCGAGACTTCTTTCAGTATTGCCTTTCCCCGCTCGGCATAATACTCACCGCGTTGGCGTATCACAGGCAGAAAAGAGTGTCTTAGTCGATCCTTCCAGAAACCTGCTTGATCTTTGCCCCTTTTGTTTCTAAAAAGCTTTTGATCCATATCTGTGCCGTAGTTTCTGTATTTTTTTGATGAAATAGCTTGAACGCAAGCCTTTAATATACACTGTTTCTGTGAATAAAGCAGTTAAATCATGTTGCTTGTTTTTTAGCCCCTGGGATGGTACTTCTGGTGGATAGTACGCAGGTGCTGAAGGTCGAGATGGGTGTATATCTGGGTAGTGCTGATGTTGCTGTGGCCCAGGAGCATCTGCACGACCCTCAGATCCGCTCCACCTTCCAGGAGATGCGTTGCAAAGGAATGGCGGAGTACGTGGGGAGAGACTTCGCTTTTAATACCTGCTGATATGGAATAGGCCTTGAATAGCTGCCAGAACCTCTGTCTTGTAATGGGTTTCCCGGCCCTGCCGACAAATACAAAGTAACTGGCCTTTTTGCCCAGAAGCTTGGGCCTGCCGGACTTGAGGTAATTGCCTAGCCACTCTATAGCCACCTTCCCCACCGGCACTACGCGTTCTTTATTTCCTTTGCCGAGTATCCTCAGATAGCCAACCTTCATGTCTATCTGGTTAAGTTTCAATCCCACGGCTTCAGAGGCCCTGAGCCCGCACGCATAAGTAAGCTCAAGGAGTGCTCTGTCCCTCAAACCAGCGGGCTTATTTACTTCAGGTTGTTCCAATAGGGTCTCAACCTCGGAGACTGACAATACCTCTGGGAGGTGGCCTCCTATTCGTGGATTATTGATTGCGGCAAGAGGTGTTGAGTTCAGGCTGTGTTCTTCCACCAGGAAGCGAAAGAAACCCCTGAGGGCTGAAAGTTTTCTGGCAGTGGTCCTGGGAGAAAGGCCGGAGTCCCGAAGTGATTTTAGCCACGCCAATATGTCGTTGGGGCTTACATTGTCCGGATTCGCAAGTTCTTGTCTGTTTGCAAAATCAACGAAATTTAAAAGATCACGGCTGTATTCATCAAGAGTGCTGGGAGAAACCCCGCGGTCTATAGAAAGGCGGGCCATAAAGTCATCAAGAAGACCGGCCCATGAGACGGCTGCTCCATCCGGCATATTTTTCAAGAAAGCTCTGTGAGTTGTATCTCAGCAGTTTCCTGGATTTCCGGATTCCTGGCGGTAAGGCTCAACACTCTCAATTTGCTCTCAAGGCCTCTCCGTTCAACAGTCCCCTTTTCTCCAACAAGTTCACACAGGCCTTCAATAGCCTTACATACTAAGTCTGGATCATTTTTGATATCCAGAATCAGAAGGAGCGCGCCCCAGTCCCGCGGCATTCCATAAGTGTCCACATAGTGTCTAACAGTAGACAGGAACTTCGTCCTGCCATAGGATTCATGTATGGCCATGAGGTCTTTAGAGTGCTCCGGCCGTCCCTTGGCACCCATAAACAGCTTTTCTGCTTCCTGTAAATAGCGTTCCTTCATCCTTGGGTCTTCAAGGGCCCTTTCAAGGTTGCTGCGCTCATCCTTTCTGTGTCCTGCGCTCCCACTTCTGTCGCGCATCCTGTCTATTTCTTTCCAATTCTTCTTTTTTCCTCTAACCATAGGTCTCTTTCAATTCCTTCTAGGCAAATATGAATTCAAAATCCGGGAGTACCAGGCAAGTAAGCCTTCCACCATAAACCGCACCCGTATCAATACCTACCTTGTTGGCCTCAATTAATGGGACAGAAAACTGTGTATGACCGAAAATGACCCTTTTACCCCAGTCATAAGAAGATTTCAGAAAATGTGACCTGATCCAGAGGAGGTCTTCAGGGCTTTGTTCAGAAATGGAAACATAGGGCCTTAAACCTGCATGTACAAATATATAATCATTGGTCTCAAAATACAAATCCAGGTGATCAAGAAAATCCCGGTGGCTTTGGGGTATATCTATTTTGCCCTTTTCAACCGAATAACTCTCAAGGGTCTTTCTGCCACCGTTTGGGAGAAATAAATCATGGTCCTCGCCATTGAGGAACTGCGTGAACATCCATTCATGGTTTCCCTTTAGAAATATCAGCCGATCAGCATGTTCTTTCTTTAGATCGAGCAACAGCTCTATTACCCCTCGAGAATCCGGTCCTCGGTCCACATAGTCTCCAAGAAAGACCATCAGGTCTTTGTCCCAGTCTAATTGAATCCTGCCAAGGAGGGTCTTTAGTTTGTCAAGACAACCGTGGATATCACCTATGGCAAAAATTTTTCCAGCCGGGACTATCATCTGCGCTTATCCAGTCTGTTGAGCCCAACATCCCTTGCGGCCCTTAAGGCCTCGGCATACTCATCTTGTGTAATCCTGCGATCCAGGGGGGGATACTTATGTGCCGTACCACATGGTCTGTACTGGTCCATTACGTTTACGTAAGTATTTGGAGAAATCTCTTCAGCTATATACTTAAGTACGTATTTTGTGTCACTCAGTCCTCCGGGCAGGACAAGGTGCCTTATCAAAAGGCCCCTTTTCGCAACCCCGTCAGGGCCTATTATCAGGTCTCCCACCTGCCGGTGCATCTCCTTGATTGCTTTCTTTGCTACCTGAGGATAGCGGGCTATATCTGATAGACGCTTACCCACGTCTTTATCCCAGTACTTGAAGTCCGGCATATAAATATCTATTACTCCATCGAGTAGCCGTAGAGTCCTGATAGAATCATACCCTCCGGTGTTGTAGACAAGAGGTATGGACAACCCTCCCCTGGCAGCCGGTAACAGAGCCTTCAATATAAAAGGCACTACATGGGATGGCGTTACAAAGTTTATGTTGTGGCATCCATCTTTCTGTAAGGACAGAAAGATGGATGCCAGGATCTCAGTGGATACGGCCTGGCCGGCCCCCAGATGGCTTATTTCATAGTTTTGACAATATAGACACCTCAAGTTGCACCAGGAGAAAAAGACTGTTCCTGATCCTTTTCTACCCACCAAAGGGGCCTCTTCTCCAAAGTGTGGACCATAGCTGGCAACTATTGCCTGGTCGGTGATTTTACAAAACCCCTGCTCGCCTTCAAGTCTGTTTATCCGGCAAAGATGAGGACAGAGTTTACAGCATGACATGGATTCCCAGGCCTTGTCGGCCCGTCGCTCCAGCTCTCCGCTTTTAAGTAATCTCAGATAACCTGGTTTTTTACTGTTCATTTATGATTATATTGCAACAATCCTGAAATATAATTCCTCTCAAAATGCCAGAGATGCATCACTTTATAAGCAATGTTGAATTGTGAATGTTGAATGCTGAATTGTGGAAGAAGATTTAAAAGACATATACCTTAATTCAAAATTCAAAATTCAGCATTCAACATTTATAAGATACTCAAACTCCCTTCTGCGGTGTCCGGCCCAGGGAATTCAGACGGTAGAGTTCGAGAATAGATACGCACAGGGCCATCAGTATCGGCCCGAGTATTAATCCGAGGAAACCAAAGACGCTGAGCCCTCCCAGTATGCTGAAAAACAGGATAAGGGTGTGTATCTGGGTCTTGCCGCTAATAAAGAGGGGCCTTAGGAAATAGTCTATTTGGCTGATTATCAGGACACTAAAAGCAAGGAGTATCGCGGCCTTGAGATAGAGTCCTGCCAAGAACAGGTATATTGCGGCAGGGAGCCATACCAGGGCTGGTCCTATCATTGGTATAAAGGTAGTAAACCCCATTATCATGCCCCAGAGTAAGGGAGCAGAGAAATCCAGCATCCACATGATAAAAAATCCAAGACTTCCTTGTATAAATGCGTTTAGCAGGTTCCCGTAAAGGGTGGCGGATAAGACGTCATCCATGACCTTTACAAGGCTTTCCACATCACGCCTTGGTAGAGGCAACAGGTCTTTAAAGGTCTGGAGCATTCGCTCCCCATCTTTAAAGATATAAAAAAGTGTTATCAGCATCAGAGCGGCCTTGAAGATGATGCTGGCCACATTTTTGAACATCACTGTCCCCTGCTTCAGGAAAAATTCACCCATTTTTTTTGAGAGGTCAATTAGTATTTCCTTGACCCTTGTCTCGTGAGTCTTGAGGATGTCAAGGGCGTTAGTCACTGTCTTGTTAAGTATGGGAGATTTGTCCTTATCCGGTACTATGTTAAAATCACCTGCATGGAGGTCCTCCTGTACCTCGGTGTATACCCTGATTACCTCAGTAGTAAAACTTCCCAAAAGGCCAAAGACCGGAATTATGATAAAAGCGATTATAAGAATACACATCCCCAGAGACGCCAAGCCTTCAGATACCTTAAGAGTTCGTCTCATCCATCTGTATAGCGGGTAAAAGAAAAGAGCCAGTATAATGGCCCAGGCTATCGGTTCAAAAAATGGCAGAAAGAGCCTCAGCCCCATGGCAAGGACCAGCCCTGCAAGCCCTATGGCCAGGAAGGTCACTAATTTGTTGTTATCGCGGCTGTTATTCATAGGTACTGAATTTTTCCCGTGCCGGCAGATCATCTCTTGACAGGCCCAGGACGTATGCAAATTCCGTCAATACGGAATAAGAGCAATTTATACAGGTTTTCCTTTTACCTGAGCTTATGTCCATAATTTCCTGGCTTAAAAAGTCCTTCAAGGCCTCAATTACCTCTTTGCGTAAGGAGGAAATGTCTATACTTCTTTTATCGGAAAAGTTGACAAGGCGCGTCCAGTTAGCCGCACATCTTTTCAGCCCCCTGTAAATACTCCTGTCCCGATTTCCAGGTGTGACGTCTCTCAGAATAATAGTCCTGTAGCGCTGAACAACGGCCTCCTCAAGGGATATGAGATCTTGCGGTTCAATATTAAGCAAAGGCCCTTCAGGATCTTCGGTAAGGTAATGGATTGAGCCGTGATACGCGACCTCTGGAATTTCTCCTGAGTGAAGTATGAGAAATGCCTCTTCTGACAGAATATTTTTTTTGTTATCTGTCACTTGTGGATTAAGCTTTGAATCCTTACCAAGCCAAGGGCCTTTTCCAGGCATCTTTTAAGGAGCTCAAGTCCTCATTTACAACTATTTCCCCTGAATATTCAAGTGTCAATGCAGGTTTTCTGATCACCTCGCCTACCATGGCACAGCCTGTATCTCCCATTGTATTCTCAAAAGACTGTTGATGCTCCTTTCTAATGGTAACAACAAAGCGGCTCTGGCTTTCACTAAAGAGCAATGTGTCCAGGCGGTCGACGTCTTCGGCAATTACAGCACCCAAGTCTATTACCATACCCAGGTCACCACTGAAAGCGACCTCTGCCAGTGAAATTCCCAATCCACCGTCAGAACAGTCATGGCAGGATGAGACAATGCCCTGATATATGGCATCTGAAAGGGCACGGTACCTGGCCAGAGCATCTTTCAGCCTTACTTTCGGTACATTGTTTCCAATATAATTATATCTGGCGTAGTATTCAGAGGCACCCAGCTCAGGATAAGTTGTTCCAAGCACATAGACCAGGTCTCCAGGGTGTTTTGCATCCATGGTCACTGCAAGTCGCACATCTTGTATGCGGCTTACTACCGAGAATAGCAGGGTAGGCGGGATGGATATCTTTACCCCGCCGATAGTAGCATCGTTTTTCATGCTATCCTTGCCTGAGATGCATGGTACACCATAGGTAGTGCAAATTTGGTACAGGGCCTGGTTTGCTCTTACCAACTGGGCCAGTTTGTAATGACCGTCCGGGGTCTTTTTTGACTGGACCGGGTCGCACCAGCAGAAGTTGTCAAGGCCGGCCATAAGGTCCAGGCTGCCTCCTACGGATATGGCGTTTCTTACTGCCTCGTCAACCGCACAGTACACCATGTGATAAGTGTCTATGTCACTGTAGCGAGGACAGATCCCATGGGCTACCACCAGGCCTTCAAGGGATTCAAGGTCCGGCCTCAAGACCGCGGCATCGCTCGGGCCGTCGTCCTTTGCCCCTGTGAGGGGCTTTATTACGCTCCCTCCTTGGACCTCGTGGTCATACTGGCGGACTACATACTCCTTGCTGCACACGTTATAGCGAGAAAGCAAGGCCTTGAGCTCTGCGCCGAGCTCTGCAGGTTCAGGCAGCTCTGGTTCCTCATGCACGGGGGGAGTCCAGACTGCAGTGAGTTCAAGCCTGGGAAGTCCGTTATGCACAAAGTCCAGGTCCAGATATGCCGCGGTCTTTCCCTGGTACAGGCAGTGGAATTTTCCCGAATCGGTGAAGTTTCCGAGAACCGTGGCCTCAACGTCCATCTTTTCTGCAAGGCCCATGAACTCGTCCAGCCTATCCCCGGGGACTGCCACAGTCATCCGCTCCTGGGCCTCGGAAAGCAGTATTTCCCATGGCTGAAGCCCTGGATATTTCAAAGGCGCCTGGTCAAGATGGAGCTCAAACCCGTTTGTCTCCTGTGCCATCTCACCCACAGAGGATGAAAGACCTCCTGCGCCATTATCAGTAATGGAATTGTATAGGCAAAGGTCTCGTGCCCTCAGGAGAAAGTCTGTCATTTTCTTCTGCGTTATTGGATCTCCTATTTGCACTGCCGTGGCAGGGGAACCCTCATGCAGCTCCTCGGAGGAGAAGGTTGCTCCGTGGATACCATCCTTTCCTATGCGGCCGCCGCACATGACTATGGCGTCTCCCGGGCGGGCATTTTTATCTTGGCCGGGCCTATTGCAAATTTCCTTTGGCATGATGCCCCCTGTGCCGCAGAAAACAAGGGGCTTACCCAGGTAGCGCTCGTCGAAGAGGATAGACCCGTTTACTGTGGGGATGCCACTCTGGTTACCCCCGTGTTCAACACCTTCTCGCACACCTTCGAATATGCGTTTAGGGTGCAGCAGTCCTTTGGGAAGGGGCATGTCGTAATCCGGAGGCCCGAAGCAAAATACATTGGTGTTGAATATCAGCTTTGCCCCCATTCCAGTCCCAAACGGGTCCCTGTTCACCCCCACGATTCCGGTAAGGGCACCGCCATAGGGATCAAGGGCCGAAGGGCTGTTGTGGGTCTCGACCTTAAAAACAACATTAAAACGATCGTTAAATCGGATCACACCGGCATTGTCTTTAAATACAGAAAGACACCAGTCATTAGATCCCAGCCTGTTGCGGATATCCTTGGTCCCTCCCTGGATATAAGTATCAAAAAGGCTTTCAACTACTGTCTTTTCCCCTTGCTCATTCCTGTAATTAATGATGGAGTTAAAGATCTTGTGTTTGCAGTGTTCGGACCAGGTCTGGGCAAGGGCCTCAAGTTCAAGGTCAGTAAGGCGTCCAGTAAGCCCGACTTTGGCCCTTTCTTCCTGCACATCAGGCCTTTGAACATACCCCCTTATCTGTTTCATCTCCTTGAGATTGAGTGCCAATACCCTGTCTTTTGACATGGCTATCAGCTCCTCATCCGTTAGCACAGAGAGATCTATCTCCTTTACTTCTACTGAAGCCTTGTCTCTAACCTTGGGGACCGCATGAAAAGGGCTTTGTTTCTCAGACCAAACTTCACCAAGCGTATCCCTTGAGACTATGGTGGTCCTCTGTATCAGATCGTTGGCGAGAAGCCCTTTTGCCAGCTTTTCTACCTGATCGTAGGTGAGTTTTCCCTTAATACAGTACTGAGTAGAGGTGTACACTCCTTGGTCCAGTCCCAGTTTGCGACCGAGAACCAACTCAAGGGCCTCTCTTGCAGTACGACCTTCATTGTCCGTGACCCCTGGTCTGAAACCGCATTCTATCAGCCAGTCCCAGGAGAAATCTCGTTTCTTGGCCAGCTCCAGGGCCAGAGGGCGATTTATTGCCGCTACCTGGATCACCGGGTCGGAAAAAGGACCTTCTGCAACTGCCCTCAGTTGTTCCTCTGAGAGGTCGATATCAATAAGATAGGCCTTGATGGTCCTGATGCCGGAGACCTCCAGCTTGAGGTCCTCGCGACACTGCCGGGCTGTCTTAAGACCTTGCGGGTCTTGAAGATGAAATTTTAATGTAACTTCTATACGATGGGGCATAGTTTCTCCGCATGCTACACGACACCTGCAAAGCACAGAATGCACTTGGTGTCGTGTATTATTGTTTCTTGTTTATCCCATCTTTTCCGTTAGAGCAAGATTGATTGTGATTTAGGAAATTTCCTGTTATGGAGCCCTATGTCTATATTGTCTAAAATGCTCTTGAGGGAAATGGCACTGCCTTTTCTGTTTTCCTTTTGTGCACTCAGCGTCCTCTTGTTGCTGGGTAGCCTGTTGCCACTTTTGGAACCTATACTCAGGGCAGGGATAAAATTCACCGAATTAGGCAGATTTGCCATCTTGATGCTTCCAACATTTTGGGCATTTGTGCTGCCTATGGCCACGCTGTTAGGTGTACTTCTGGGATTTTTGCGTCTTTCCAGAGACAGTGAGATGCTCGCACTTTTTGCGTGTGGCGCAGGTCTTAAAAAACTTATAATACCTGTGATTATGGTTTCAATAACAGCATGTCTGGTCAGCTTTTTTTTGTCAGCCAGCGTGATTCCAAAGGCAAAAACAGCATCCAGGAATTTTATGATGGAATTGACTGAACGTAGTTTGGCGCGTGGAATTCCTGAAAAGCTTTTTTTTAGTCCGATGTCCAGGCTTACCCTATATGTCGACAAGAGCCTTGATCAGGGTCACCGTTTCAAGGGAGTTTACATTCAGGACGCTCGAAAAAAACGGGCTACCTACCAGATCCTGGCCAGGGATGGAGAACTGTTTACTCAGCCGGGTGGCTTGGAAGTGGGTTTGCGATTGAGCAACGGTACATTAAATCACATAAGTGATGATTACAGAAAGACCGACACCCTTGACTTCAAGTCCTATGCCCTTCGTCTGAGCCTGCCGGGAGAGGACCGTAAGCAAAAAAGAGGTGAGTTGGGACTGGATGACCTGCTTAAAGCTGCATCAGACCCTGATACATCCGCCAGACACAAAGTGCACTATCTTTCCGAGTTTCACGAAAGGCTGGCAGTACCTATAGGTGCCCTGATCCTGGGCATGATGGCCGCGCCGCTGGGTATACTGTTCGGAAGAACAGGATTTTCAGGAGGCATTGCCATAGGGCTTGCGGCATTTTTGGCCTACTACCTTTCCGTGGCCTTTGCAGCCAGCTTGGCCGATACAGGCAACATTTTACCTGTTATTGCCCTATGGGCACCCAATTTCATCTTTGCCGGCATAACCGTTGGATTGATAATTCTGCTGTACAGACGGGGGCCGCTAGTATGAGTGTGCTTAGCCGGTATTTGCTTCGCAACTTTTTTTTAATGTTCGCACTGGTTCTTCCGGGATTGATCGGGATATATCTCCTGATTGAGGTATTTGAGAGGCTGGATGATTTCATTGAGGCAAATGCGCCTATGTCCTCAGCTCTGGCCTACTTTTTTCTATCAATACCCAAAATATTCTATGAGCTGACACCCTTGGCTGTTTTACTTGCCGGGCTCCTAAGTATCATGCTTCTTTCAAGGCATATGGAGTTACTTGCTATGCGTTCCCTTGGAGTTAAGCCCTGGAAAGTAATATTGCCCTTGTTACTTGCGGCTTTTTTTCTGTCAGCGATCCTGGTCAGCTTAAAGGCATTATACATCCCTAAAGCAACAGAAAGTGCCCAGGCAATATTTCAGGTAGAGGTCAAGAAAAGACCGCCCAGGGGGATGCTGAAGGGAAACAGGCTTTTTTTCCTGGGTGACAACAGCATATGGGCCACAGAACTGGGGAGTCCTGATGCCAAAAGGCTTAAAAACGTTCAATGGTTTTCATTTGACAATAATTATGTAATTACACAGTTCGTGGCGGCATCTGAAGCCACATACTCAGGTAATAAGTGGATTTTTAAACATGGATTGCGCAAACTGAGAATGGGAAAAGAACCCAACTACTCTGTTAAGACTTTTGAGTCTTTGGATCTCGATCTTGCAGAGGGCCCTGAGGATTTTGTTGCTGTTGAGACACCCCCGGCACAGATGGATATGGCTTCTCTCTGGCGGAGTGTCCAAAGGCTGAAAAAGTCCGGATATTCTGCAAAAGAGCAAGAGACTGTATTGTGGGGGCAGATCCTATATCCGTTTCTAGGATGCAGTCTGCTTTTGGTCGGATTGACCATTACACTGTTCATGGAGCGTGGAGGTCTTTCACTGGGTCTGGGGTTAGGAGTGGCTATTGGTTTTGCTGCATGGGTAACCTGGAGTTTTGCTCTTTCCTTGGGTAAAACCGGCATGGTTCCGGCGTTCTTTGCGCCCTGGATGGTGCACCTTGTGCTTATCACAATGGGTTTTGCTTTGATGAGGCGATTGAGGTTTTAAGTAAACGCTTACAGTTCGGTGGGTTGCGGTAAAACGGGCGTTGTAATCCCGTGAACGGTTACGGTTTTAGGAATGATTCCGCTGAAAAAACGCGGAATCATGTTTTAAGTACTGAAGCAGCTGATGGGGTAGTTCGGTGTAATCATGAATGAGAAAGACCGAATACTGAATGTAATAGAAATACTTGAGGCCACATATGGGGGTACCCGCATAGCTCTCAAGTCCGCGAACCCTTTCCAGTTACTTGTATCAGTCATCCTTTCAGCCCAGTGCACTGATGTTAGAGTGAATCAGGTAACTCCTGTTCTATTCGAGCGGTTTCCAGATATCAGGAGCATGTCTGAAGCCCCTATAGAAGAACTGGAGGAACTCATCAGATCTACAGGTTTTTTCCGGAATAAGGCCAAGAACATCAAAGCAGCTTCAAGGATCATTGTGGAACGTTTCAAGGGTGAGCTTCCAAGGACCATGGAAGAAATGGTCACTATCCCCGGTGTGGGGAGAAAAACAGCAAATATTGTACTGTACAATGCCTATGGAGTAATTGCCGGTATAGCAGTGGATACCCATGTAAAGCGCCTTGCCAAACGCCTGGGCATGACCTTGGAAGACAATCCCATTAAGATAGAACGTGATCTCATGGCAATAGTCCCAAAAAAAGACTGGGGTGAGATAACTTATGTCCTGATCAACCACGGGAGACAGATATGTAAAGCCAGGAAACCAAATTGTCGTGAGTGTCCTGTTCGAAGTGTCTGCCCATCGGTCAAGCAATTCATAGACTTGCAACAGGACATCTGATCCATTATAAAGAGCCCACACATGCGCCAGTAGCTCAGCTGGATAGAGCGCCGGACTACGAATCCGTAGGTCGGGGGTTCGAATCCCTCCTGGCGTACCAAAGATATTAAGCACTTATGGTATTTTGCTATGAGTGCTTTTTTATTTTGGCACGGATGGCACAGTCTACAGAAAAACAAAAGGAGCATAGTCCCACAAGCATTATTTGCCTGTACATTAGTGCTTTTAGTAATCAGGACAGGGCTCGTATGACCTCGCCCATAAAAGCAGGGATATCCGAAGGTTGGCGAGAGGTTATGATATTGCCATCTACCACGACCTCCGAGTCCTCGTATAGCACACCCGCGGCCTCCAGTTCACTTGCCACACCTCTATAACAAGTGGCCCGCCGCCCAACCAAGACCCCTGCCGACACCAAAATCTGGGGACCGTGACAGATGGCTGCCACGGGCCGTCCCTTGTCCACAAACGCGTTCACAATGTCCTGGACTTGCGGAATTGAGCGAAGCGTCTGAGGTGCCGCCTTACCACCGGGCAGAAGAAGCAATCTGAAGCCGTCAGGCTGCACGTCGTCCAGAGCCAGGTTGGCAGTCACTGTATAGCCCCGCTTTCCCTTTATCTGGCCCCATTCCGGCGCGGCTATGTCCACCTGATAGCCTGCCTCTTTAAGCCGGTACATAGGACACAGGAGTTCGCTGTCTTCAAATCCATCCGCACTCAAGATAAGTACCCTCATTTTTCACACCTCCTGGTCGGTTTAAAACAATGCGGTTATTTTCCTGTAAGGAACAAGCAAACCGTCTTTAATTATAGCACAAGATTACACTGCAAAAACCCTGAAACATGATTCCGCTCAAAAAGCCCGAGATGCATCCCTTTATAGACAATGTTGAATGCTAAATGCTGAATGTTGAATTAAGGTATATGTCTTTTAAATCTTTTCCACAATTCACAATTCAGCATTCAAAATTCAACATTTAATTGTGCGCTACAGATTGGGTTTTTTCAGCGGAAT
>CBETWD010000041.1:0-15397 GCA_965539945.1 uncultured bacterium | reverse complement strand
CCCTGTGAAAATGGTTGGTCAGGAGAAACTGGTTGAAGAAGGATTGCCGCCTGTTGAGAGGAGCCTGCTTCAAAACCTGTAGCTGGTAGTAGCTTTTCAAGATTTTCCTCTAACTCTTTTAATTTAAATAAATTGGAAAACTCCCGATACGTTAATATTATGCTGGAAAACATAAACAATCCTTATTGTCCGGCGTGTGGTAGTGTTGATTCCAGGTTCGTTTTCACAAAATCGAATTATTTGCATTATAAATGTCGAATTTGTGAAAGCCTGTACGTGATAGATTTTTCGATTAACTCTCTTTATATCTTGTCTATCCTGTTATCCTGTCAAATATTGTTCCTGCGGTGAAGTATTACGATTTGTGTCGGGATCTCAAATGAAATACGGATATCAAAAGGAAACATGAATCAAGAGCAAAAAAAATATATTGTTTTGTCAATTACTGTCTTTTTGATTACCGCTGGCCTTGCACTTTGGGTAAGAACTGGCAGGGATCCCTATGCTCTGAATATCTTTCTTCATCTTTTTAGTCGTTATGATCTTTCCGGGGCTATCCTTTCAATTATCATGCTTATAGTAGGAATCTTTCTCACAGGAAAGATCTCGTCGTTAATAGTTGACAAGATTATAGATAAGATTAGCGCCAATCCAATTACAATTGCAGTCGTCAGCTTAATTGTTTTATCTTTGGGGGCACTTTTTGTTTACCACAATCATCCTCTATGCTGGGATGAATCTACGCCATGTTTTCAAGCCAAAGTATTTGCAGAAGGCGAACTATGGGGCCGTTTTCCCCCTGAATTGGTACCGTGGTTGTTACATCCCAAATTCTTTTTTGTATATTCTCCTGAAACAGGCAGAGTTGTTTCGTCATATTGGCCGGGATTTGCTTTATTGCTGACCCCATTCATGAAAATCGGGGTTCCTTGGCTGCTAAATTCTCTTCTTGGGGCCTCCGCCTTACTTCTTTTAGGTTATTATACAAAAAAAATACTCCCAAATTCTCAGGCGGCCGGATGGGTAGTACTTTTAACCCTTGCATCTCCTGCCTTTACAGTTAATGCCATATCTTACTATTCCATGAATGCCCATTTATTCATGAATCTTCTTTATGCCGTTCTTCTTCTTGAATGCTCTCCTATCAGGTTGTTTGCCGCAGGTGTAGTAGGTTCCATAGCCCTGATTTTGCATAATCCTGTTCCCCATATATTATTTGCAATTCCGTGGGTTATATGGATTGCCTTGAAACCGGGAAAAGTACGTCATATAGGATATCTTGTTTTGGGATATTTGCCACTTTCTCTTATTCTTGGTTTTGGCTGGATCTGGGTTAAAAAGATAGTTACAGAAGGAACGATGGCAACATCAATTTCTTCAAGCTCAAAGGAAGTTACATCGGATTCGGGTTTGATAACATATATTATGGCAGCAATTCCAACAACATGGGACATGCTACAAAGTGAAACCTTCCCAATGATCCGTGACATTTTCAAATTTCCCAGTGTTGAACTCCTGTCATGGCGCTTTTTGGGATTATTAAAGGTCTTTGTCTGGGCTGTTCCTGGTTTACCCATCCTGACCTTACTTGGCATTAGATATGTTAAAAAAAATACGCATTTAAAGCTTTGGGGTTGGTCGGCCTTGTGTACTTTAGCAGGTTATATGTTTGTACCTTTTGACCAAGGGCATGGTTGGGGATTCAGGTATTTTCATTCTGTCTGGCTGACTTTGCCCCTGTTCGCCGCTGCTTTTCTTGTATCATCTATTCCAAATCGTAATAGTTGGAAACAGTTGGTTGGGATAATTGCGGTATTATCTTTAGTTCTCGGGACAGGTTTGCGTTGTTTCCAGGTGCATCAATTTATTGACCAACATTTGGCACAAGTTCCCGTATTGGAAAAAGGGGAAAAGCACATCTGTTTTCTTAATGTGCGAAAGGGTTATTATATGCAGGATTTGATACAGAATGATCCTTTTTTGCGCGATCCCAATATTTTCCTTATAAGTCATGGATTTCAAAAGGATAAGGATTTAATACAAAAATATTTCCCTGATGCCCAGTTTGAAACGAACTGTTCAGGAAACAGTATATGGACTATCGAGTGAAAAATCCGTAACAGTTCACCAGAGGCAAAATATTTAACAGGATAAACAGTATGGATACATGCATCCTGAACTTTCGGTAAATGAAGATCGCCAGCAGCAGTGAGGGCTGGCATGTCTGAACGTTCAAGCCGAATAATCGTGAATGGCAATCGAAATTGGAAGCCGCGCAAGCACGGCTATTCAGCGTCCGAGTCGAACCCTTGATCAGTCTTTATTCCAACTGAAATAAACTCATTGTAAGGAAAAAAATTCCCCACCAGAACTGGGAACGGAAAACTATATTGCTTTTGCATTCTTAAATCTGCCATATGGATCATTTTTTTCTGTTTTTTAAAATCAATAAACTCCACGTGTGTGGGATCAGTTCTATAACCTTTTGCCTGCGGGGTAATGAGAACCACCTTCCCTCCATCTTTCAAATATGGCAAATGCTCTTTCAACAAGTTGAGCCCCTCATCAAAACCTGTATGCTCAATAACATGTGACACAAGAATTGAATCGAAGCATATTTCTTCCGATCGAAACAGTTCCCTAAATTCCCGATTTGTATATGCTGAAAATCCCCTAATCCTTGCCTCATCTACTGCATACTTGTTGTAATCAACTCCTACTCCTTTCCCACATAAGTTCTTAAGGTTTCTTCCTATTCCGCAACCAATATCTAGCACATATCCCAATTCTAATCTCTTAAGGTTCCATTTATAAGGCAACTGAACATTGAATAGCTTCTTCCAAAGCTTATATTGCTTTTGAACTAACCTATCACTATATTCCCTTGTGCTTGTATCTTTCATTTCCTATACAACGGCCAACGATACCTGCCACTATGGAGCGCAGCGAAAGAACGATCAGGCGGAGCGCTTCGTTAGCCCCAATATTGAGTTGCGAAGTTCTGAGAGTATCGGCAACAGTATTGGCGGTACTGTAGCTCTAGCGAGATGTTCTAATGACTTTATTTGCCTCTTTCGCCAAGTCTCATACTTGCCCATGAATTCTACTAATGGAGGTGATTCGCTCTTAAAACCGATTCCCACTATAATATGAGGGAAATTTTTAAGACCTGCAAAACCCACGAATGAATGAGAAAAAGGCTTCAAGAGTAATTTGAACGCGTCGGGGGTGAATCGCCAGTAATCATATGGGAAATCATGAATAGGAAAATTCATTACTGAACTTATAACGGCAATCCCATGAGGCTTCAATATTCGATGAATCTCCTCCATTGCCTTGTAGGGGTAAGCCACATGTTCGAGTGTATCAAGACATAAAACTGTTCCAACGGATTCTTCTGGGAGATCAATGTCATGGAGGTCCAAAATTTTATCAACCCCCGGGCCTTCACGCATATCACAACCAATGTATTCCTTTTGAGGGAACAATGGGCGCAAATTCGCAAAACCTTCCTGTCCAGGAACCTCAAATGAACCAAACTCGTAGATAGGTTCGTGGATCGGGACAGAGGTAGCAACAAGGGACATGAAATCTTTTGTTGACTGTCTCATAGGAAAAACCACCTTTTGGAAATAATTTCGGGCAGATGTACTCTGCCTTGTTATCATCCACTATGTAAATTACCATAATTTGTCATTTCAGTATTATCGCAGCGCTTTATCATTACATAGGACATATGCTCCAACCGCTCAATAATATCATTTAATACATCGGCAAGATTGACAAAAGTTCTTAAAACCCTCAGTCTTCTTTCTTCAAAGAGTAGAGGAAAAAGAAGTCATTGTGTGCTCTGTGGCCCCCTATAGTGAAGTGAGGCGGATAGAAAACATCACGAACCGTTCAGAATCCGTTTCCTGCAGCCCAGAACAGGACCTGCATGGTTTTTTCCCTTCGTATTCTCCTAGCTGGCCTTGTAGATCTTGTCAAGGGTAAGCCCACCGTCCTGGTTGTCCAACATGGCTCTACCTCAGCCTTGCGTGCGACAAGGTCAATGTCACTTAGATGCATGGGGTATCGATCTACAAGATCAAGAATTTCATTGCTGTCCTGATCACTACCCTTGAGGATATTTTCCCAGTGCCGAATCTCCAACTCATCGGCAGGATAGTTGATTCGCAGGAGACTATGTAGCATACTGAAAAAAATGATAATTTATCTAGTGAGCGAAAAGCTAAAGGTAGTGTAAACATAATCAAAATGTGTTGACTTCGTTTTTTACCTCCACTATCGCATCGAGTTGTACATTGGTAGCCGCGCCATAATTCGTTCGACAATTCGCGAATCTCGCACGAACATATACCATCCTCGCGGCCCTAACAGGAGCCAATGGATGAACAACTTCCCAAGCGGCAGGCTGTCACTCCCCTGATAGTGCGAAGCCATCGCCACATTCAGCTCCACAGAAAATCGTGCGACTTTCCCAATGATCTGCCTGTCCGGATGCCGCGCCTCCCACGGCGATAGATGTCTCTGCAAAACTGTTTCAAGTTGACCTCGAAAATCCGTTTTTCCAGTACTCTTTGCAGTTTGCGAACAAGGATGTACACGGAAACACGATAACGGATTTGAGACATAAAGGACTTCACCGATACTCGAAAGCTTCAACCACAGATCCCAATCCGCGGTATACCACAGACTTTCGTCCATCCCGCCAACCGCGATAGCCCTCTCCCGCTTGAAAATCGGCGCAGGCATGGAGATAAAGTTCTGCACGAGCAAATGCTCGATTACCATAGCGGAATTCAGGGGCTGTTGGGCATGGGACAGAGGGCAGCGCCACAACCCAAGTCGGCGCCCTTGCCCATCCACATACCAAGATGGATGTAATGCCATGGATACTGATGGCGTGGCCGCAAGGAGCGGGCGAAGTGTTTTTAATCGGCCTGCAAGCCAAAAGTCGTCCTGATGTAAGCAAGAAATGTACTCGCCTTGTGCTAGAGACAAGCCTATATTCGTGTTGGTAACCCAGTTGCCTGTATGTTTTCCTTCAACGATCCTAAGGGAGAATCGGTGGGCGTAAGTCTTGATGATCGAAACCGTCCGGTCGGTCGAGCCGTCGTCAAGGACAATGACCTCAATATCCTTGTCTTGTTGGATGGCAATGCTTTCCAGAGCGGCGGACACATAGTCTGCACCGTTGTATGTTGGCATGATAACGGATAACCACGGGCTATGCATAGCGATGCTCCTGATAAGCGGCCTTGCGACGCGCTATCGGACCACGCAGACGGAGAATGCCATAGGCTGTCCCTATTGCCAGGCTGACCACAACGACGGAAGCGACTAAAAACATCCTGTATATTACGGCGTAAGCAGCCGCGTCGGACGCCGGAATCCCTAAGAGCATCAACCCCCCAACCCAACCCCATTCAACAAAGCCAACGGCGGCAGGGGTAATGCCGAGAAAAAACGTCAGACAGACAAGGGGCATTGCCAAAATAATGGACAAAGTTCCAACATCAAGATTGCAGGCCCACGCCGCCAAGCATGCTCCTAACGTGATGTTAACATAACGCAACATTGCCAGGCCGAACATCTTAGTAATATAGCTTTGCCGAAAAATGCCACGTCTTAACATGGAGGGGTCTTTTAAATCGATGCCAGCCACCACCCGCCAGGAAACAATCGCGTAGCTTACGAACATAGACAAAAAGACCAACCCAACCAGCAACCCACCTACGCTGCTCAGGACATGAAGCTGAGCTTGAATCCATGAACGGTTACATTTTTTAAGCGCATAGCATATAATACATAGCCGAAATCAGGAAAAAAGGCCTCAATTTTTCAGAATATCTAGAAAAACGCAAAAATCGCTTGGCTGCATGCCATCTCGATACGCCGTGGTAAAGCACCATGGGGATAATTGGCGGAAAACCATCAGGCATACTTCAATATTATATCAGACAGACACTGGATGCAACATCAGCAAAATGTATGCTTTCGCTGTAGACGATTCATGAATGCACGTCTGCACCATCAAGGTGTCTTGTCAAAAAATCGGTGAAATCCCCCGAAACTGTCATTTCATGTCATTGCGCCTAACGGCTTAAAAACATTACATTTCGCGTCCACCATTCCATTTTTTCACTTGCGAAGCAAGCAGTTAGGCCTGAAAATACTTTTTTAATTTAAATAAATTAGAAAACTCCCGATACGTTAATATTATGCTGAAAAACAGAAACAATCCTTATTGTCCGGCGTGTGGCAGTGTTGATTCCAGGTTCGCTTTCACAAAATCGAATTATTTGCATTATAAATGTCGAATTTGTGGAGACCTGTACGTGTATCCCAGACCTTCATCTGAAAAAATCTCCGCATATTATAGAAGTCAACAGTCCAGCCTGGAATCCAGCCCAAAAAAATCTGCGCGCACCCACATTTCACACACTCTAACGCGTTTTCACTCGACGTTTTATGCAACGTTAGGGTTAACTGAAGGGATTGATAGGTCAGTAATTACCCCTGGAATGGATAGACAATGAATCCTGAATCCTGGCACAGTAACCCTTTTCGATCTGCCATTCTAGCTGGTGGTTCTTTTGCGATTGGAATTTTTCTACTAATAGGTCTTTGTTCACTTTATTCCATACAAATAGGAGATGTCGAAAAAATACTTCATGAGATCAATCTTTCATTTGCAGTACTAATATTTGCAAGTACATTTTTTCATTTTTGGATAACAGGTGTAAAATGGCGCATTGTCACCCAAAAAATCACATCAATTTCACAAACCAATACTAATTTTTTCCTCTACTCATCCCTGACAGGCCTGCTCTCACAAGCCATACCGCTGCAGTTTTGTGTCTTGTTTGTCCGAACTCTGGCAACCCGCTGGCATGATAATCTTTCCTTGAAAAAAGGTGCTGCATCAGCTGTTTATGATCAGTTTTTTGATTTGCTAATTCCGTTGCTCATACTCGGTCCCGGTTTGCTGTATATTTTTAATGCGGTCGATAAAATGATTTTTGTGGTCATTACCTCAATACTATTTTTAATATTATTATTATTCATTTCTTTTGCTGGCGAACAAATCATTATCCGGTTGTTAAAATTTGGGGCTTTATTGCCATATGTGGGGACCCACTTGAAAAAAAAAGTGCAGGACCTGCAAATCAATAACCGCGAAGGAATTCTGGCGCCTGGAACGATTGCTATTATCTTCTTTCTTTCGCTGATTAGGTATATAAATTTACTTTTACGTTATTATGTGGTTTCACTTGCAATAGGTGCTGACATTTCCTTTTTTCAAGTGACTGCGGCCATGCCGGCAATACATCTTTCAATCATTCTGCCAATCACTCCTGCTGGACTAGGAGTTGCTGAGTGGGGATGGGTGGGAATTCTTTCGTTTATGGGGACAGGACTGGACGATGCAACATCTTTTGCATTATTCGCTCGGATACTTGTCTTTATATCTGTTGTCACAGTCTGCACAATAGCTTATCTTTTTGCCATTGTTTTTCGCCGGACACCTCTGAGGGACAGACAGGGTGCAACTCGACATTTTGAAAAGTGACTGTCTTCGTGGTATATAACCTGAATTTTCATTGAAATAGCGATTTCTGGATTCTGATTTAATCCAATATAAAAAGCCTTGCCCTGAGGGCATGGGCAGAGTTCAGAGGCTTTACCATCTGAAAGAGTCATTTGTTATATCCAAAGCTAAGTTGTCCCCACCACAACCAAAGGAGCGACAAAGGCATACCGAAAACGTATTCGGGATATATAAGTTACACATATATAACTTATATAGCTATTTCAGGATAGCGGCTCAAAAAGGACTTTTTTCAGCGTAATCATTAATAGTATGGATTCCAAAATACCAATTCAGGCTTCCCATTGGGAATGTGGTCAGTGAAGTTGAAACATACATTCAAATTTTTTTTGAACAACAGGGCTGTGAGATAATAGGCTAAAGCCTCACGCACAACATGGCGTGTGTCATTATAAATTTGACGCACAAGTCTAACTCCCATATACTTTTTGAGCGAAAAAGCGAATTTTTATCCCGTATATACTCTACTCTATTCTTGTCCGATTTTAAGATAATGGTTATCAAAAAAAATAGGAATACTGTTGAAATCCTGTATCCGAACTTTCTTTATATTGGTGCTGCAAAAGCTGGTTCAAGCTGGATCTACGAGATTCTGCGTGCGCATCCCGAAGTGTTTGTGCCTGCAGCCAAAGATCTTCAATTTTTTGATAAAAATTATACACGGGGGATTGATTGGTATCTTTCATTTTTTACCCCGAGATCTGGGGAAAAAACAGTAGGAGAGATTTCACACGATTATTTCCTTGCAGAAGAAAATGCCCGAAAAATTCACCACCACTTACCAAACGTACGCTTAATGTGTTGTCTGCGGGAACCAGTCGAGATGTTGTTTTCCGCGTATCTCTATCTTAAAACCATTACTCTCGCCCAAGACATGACTTTTGCCGATTTTGTCTTGGATAAGAAGGTCTTAACATATTGTGATTACTATTATAATCTGTATCCTTTCTACGAACGATTCCCCAGAGAAAAGATTCTATCCCTCTTTTTTGATGATTTAAAAACTGATCCGTTGCATTTCACCAGAAGGATTTATGAATTTTTGGGAGTTGACCCTGGTTTTCAACCAGAAGTCCTCTCCCAAAAAGTTCTTCCCGCTAGCGAGCCCAAAGTGTTTTGGCTGGCTCATCTGGCGTATAGAACTGGCCTCATTTTCAGGCAGTTTGGTCTACCCGGTATCGTTGGTAGAGTAAAAAGAAATGAACTATTCCGAAGAATGTTTTATAAAAAACTCGACCGAAAACCGGAAATTCCAGAAGATGTTAAGCTGCAATTAAAAATATTTTATAGCGAACGATATAAACAGTTACCCCAACTGATCGGGCAACCTCTACCAGAAGGATGGTTCAGGGAGTAACTGTTTGTTTTTCTCTTAAAAATGAGCCGGATCTCAATAAATGATGGGCCACAATTCACGTTATTTGATGGGAGCCAAAACAGAACAGAGCGTTCCAGATTATTTGCTTGGCACATTGGAGCTGTGTTGACAAGAGAAGTCCAAGAGTACTGGTTCAAAAGAAAAAGAAATCACGAACAATTGACATGAGTTCACTGTCACTGAGGTCTTCTGGTACCAGGCCATCAGGAAGGTCGTAGATAAATACGGATGTTATGGAGCACAGGGCCTCCTGGGCAGTGGATTCGGGTTACGGATGCGGGGTGACCTTTGTTTCATCGCCTACCTCCTGCGCTGAAAACCTCTGTTCCCGGCGGTTCTTTGAGTTTGGCTTCCTCGTCGGATCGCTTCATGATAACAGTTTTCAATTGCCATTCTCTTTCTCTTCGACAATAAACATGTTCAGCAAAAATGAGCTGAAGATGATGTTTCCCCCTAAGGCTATGGCGCTTGTGGCCACGAATGCGAGATGAACTGTGTCCACCATCGCCCCTCCGACGGTTAGCCACCGCCAAAGAAGACCGGCATCCACAGCGCCCCCGGCCAGGACGAGAACCGCCCCGGCGACAAGCCCCACCTCAAGGGTGAAATAATTGAGAATCCATTTCAACAATCCGTCTTTGAAATTTTTGTGCTGGTGGGCTACGATTACTTTGGCGAGTACGCCAAGATTGACAACGTTGAACCCTACTAGAGACAAAAGGCTACCCAAGGCCAGGAAATGGATACCCATATAAAACCCGAATGGGTGGACCGGCCCTGTTATCAGGGCAAGTTGAAGCGCCATGCCCAAGATGAAAAAAAGTACGCCTGGAATCATATATAGATAGTTGGGGGCGTAAGTCAATATGAAACGGAGGTGTCGCCAGCCGTCCCTGAATGAACGTAGATGCGGCGGTCTTGTTCGCTTGTCAGGATAGAGGACCGTCGGAATCTCGGTTATTCTCAAGCCTCTATTTGCCGAATTGGCGACCATCTCTGTCGCAAATTCCATCCCGGTTGTCCGCAACATCATCTCTTCGAACGCCTCTTTTGTAAAGGCTCGCATCCCACAGTGAAAGTCACCTATTGGAGCGCGGTAGAAGACCTTGGCAATGGTGGAAAGGACCGGGTTGCCAAGATACCGGTGCAGAAAAGGCATTGCCCCTTCCTTTATCCCTCCTTTGAAGCGGTTCCCCATAACAAGGTCATAACCCTCTTCGATCTTTTCGACAAAACTCCCCATAGCAGACCAATCATAAGAATCATCAGCATCGGCCACGACGATGATATCCCCTTCAGCAGCTTGGATGCCGGCCATCAAGGCAGCGCCGTAACCTTTGACTTTCTGATGGATGACTCTGGCTCCGAGATTTCCCGCAATTTCCGCCGAACGGTCAGTGGAGCCGTTATCTGCCACCACGACTTCGCCATCAACGCCTATTTCATCAAAGCATCCGAATGCCTTTTCGACGCATATACCAAGGGTTCCCTCTTCATTAAGACATGGCATGACCGCCGACACTTTTCTGCTGCTCAATCGCCTTTGCGTATTTTTATAGCCGAGGTCTTCCGTAGCGTCGTTTGTACTATTGTGTAATTCGGAAATCATCTGTGATTCACTTATGTAATTGTTCAAAATTTGCCTAAACGATTTCGCATAACAAAACCGCTTATGTGCGTCTTAAGGACGCGATTGCAATGCTATTGACATTTTGTAGGTTTGTTTGTGATGCTTGCATGACTTTAAACAGCAACATGTATGCCAAATCTTCTGTGTTATTGATATTAATTGCTACTTTGCATCAACCGGTCTATACCGCTTACACGGAGTGATGGAGCATTTATGTTCACCGCAGAGAGCGCAGAGGACGCAGAGAGAGAAAGAGAGAACTCCGCAACCTCCGTGTTTTGTGCGAAGTTTCCCCGTTGGAATACCTTTGTTTTTCTATCCAACTAGGACGGACGGTGTAAAAATAATTGTACCGGAATGGAACAATATACTGTTCCGAAATAGAACAGTTTACTGTCTATGGCCCAGGAAACCTCGCTATTACGGCATAATGAATAGGGAGCGCATATGTTTAACGTAAAAATACTATAGATAGAAGCGGTTAAGAGTGGCGTGGAAGGTTCAAGGGCGGACCGACAACAATGAGCCGCTGAGTTTACGAGGTCGGCTCCACCCTCTGGTCATACAGCTTGGAGAAAGTCAGCATTTTGGCTTGAGCTGTTTCAAGGATAGAGTCACGAATAAAAGAGCTCGCCTCTAAAATCTCTATTCCGATCAGGTCACCGTTTTCATTAAGCTCAGCTGTAATATTTGGACTCAGCTCAACACTGTTTGACTCGTTTTCTTCAGAAATAAAAAGATGTAAAATAAGTCGCCTTGATCATTTCTTAAGGCGAGGCTATTAAAATTATTTATCACGAAATTTCTTAATCCCAGATCCATGAAATAGGTTTTCGGAGTCTTTGTGATCTCTTTTTTATAATTCTTGTGATAAGGATAGATTCTTTTTATGATGAATGTGTTTTCCAATATGCTTATATATTTCTCAGTTTGGTTTCGGGAGATTCTCAGGCTTTTTGACAAGCTGTCAATACTTAGAAGGCTGCCTATCTGATTTGCCAATAGAACCAACAAGTTGTTGAATGCATTAACATTATCCACTCGCAAAAAATCAACCAGATCCTTTTCAACATAACTCTGATAGATATCTTTTATTGATAATTTTTTCTCCGTTTTATTCATTTCCATGGCCACAGCCGGATATGAGCCATAGATCAACATATCTTCCAATGCCTGTTTCCTGGTTATCGGGTGTGCAAAATGAAGATACTCCTTAAATGCCAATCTGTGGATTTCAAATTGTCTTGCTCTGCCAACCAGATGTTCTTTGAAGTTTGATTTTACCTCAAGTTGAGACGAACCGGAATAGATTATCTTTATGTTGAGATTAAGGTCGTAGATTTCTTTTAAGAACAAACCAGGATTTTCGAGCCTTTGAACTTCGTCAATAAATGCGTATTTTTTTTGGCTCTCTTTACCTAAGAAATGTATGAAATCAGGGATGCTGTTAAACAGTTCATGAAGCTTCAGATCATCCAGATTGTTTTCTCTTTTTGACCTCTGCGTCTCAAGCGAAGTGGGCGGTGAGAAAATATCTGATTCTGCCTGATCAGCCGAACCGCGCAGTACAGACCTGTATGCTGCGTGGTGTGGGAGAGACGCCCTGTGAGAGGTGTCC
This sequence comes from uncultured bacterium, assembly GCA_965539945.1. Taxonomy (GTDB): domain Bacteria; phylum Desulfobacterota; class Dissulfuribacteria; order Dissulfuribacterales; family UBA3076; genus UBA3076. Next base: position 3,156 of record CBETWD010000041.1, on the reverse strand, counting down.
CTATCCCGATATGCGCGCCTTAACGCGCCTTGAAAACAAACAAAATTACGGCGCAATCTATACAACTTATTTTTACGTGCCTCCTTACCTGCTTTATAAGCTTTTTTTATTTTTTATCCGCACCTGCTCATAGATTGTCTCCATGGCCTCGATAAAAGAGTTGTCACCCGGCCAGAAGGGAGGATAGTCACCCTGCTTTTTGATAAGCAGGGCGGATACTCCGGGGCCTTTGGCTGTCGGCGGTAATTTGGGAATGCTGTTGCCCTGCCAGAAATTCCTTAGCCCTATCTCCCCTTCCAGCGCCATCCTGGCTGGAGTTGCAAACCGGCTTGCAACCGGTTCAGGCTTTGCGTCCAGTCCTTCTTCCATCTCCGCGACCAGGGCCTTCCCAAGGGGTGTGGCGGCAAGCTGCTTTCTCAGTTTTTTCCTGGTAATGCCTCGGAGCTCAAAGAGCAGAAAAGGGTCCTGGTCAAGAAGGCCCGCCACTTTGTAATATGTCCCTGCAACGTGCTTGCACGGGTTGGCCCAGTCCGGACAACTGCACGCAGTCTTGAGATCGGCTGGAGAGGCGGGAAGAAGAGAAACACCGGAATCCCTGAAGGCATCTTCGATATCATCAGGCATCTCGTTCATAAGGAGCCTTGAAAGCCAGCCCGCATTGCCGGCAAGGCGTTTTAGAATCTGTTTCCACTTCTTTGCCGCAATGGCTTTCAACTGTATTTCAACCGTGTACCGGGGCTCCTTGTATACCCCGAAATACGGATTAATATTCCCCCGGAGTCTTGCGTTTATATGCGCTCCTTCTATTGAAAAGGACAGCATGCGGCCTGGACGGCTGTAACTCCGTCCCCGGCTCAGTCTTCCGGAATCCGTGCATTGCTCAAGGGCCTCCAGAAATCGCTCTCCCCACCAGGTGCGGCTTATTCTTGCCATGTTTTACTCCAGCACTGCATTCCGGCTAAGCGTAATAAGCTCACGGAACGCTGTGTCATCCAACTCTGTCAGCCAGGATTCGTCACTACCGGTAATGCTTTCAGCAAGCCTTTGTTTTTCTTCCAACATTTGGTCAATTCTCTCCTCCAGGGTACCAATGGTCACCATTTTGTGGACAAATACCTTTTTGGTCTGGCCTATTCGAAAGGCCCTGTCAGTCGCCTGGTTCTCCACTGCCGGGTTCCACCAGCGGTCAAAATGAAAGACGTGGCTGGCCTTTGTCAGGGTGATGCCCGTGCCGCCGGCCTTGAGTGAAAGGACAAATACTGAAGGCCCGGTCTCGGGCGCCTGGAACTCGGTTATCATCTTTTCCCTGCGGGTCCTTGAAACAGCCCCATAGAGGAAATATGTATTGAAATGGCATTCCCGCCTGAACAGCCGTTCCAGGGCCTTTCCCGCCTCGGCAAACTGGGTGAAAAGGAGCAGGCTTTCCCCTTCTGAGATAACCTCTTCGGCCATGCTCGCCACACGGTCCAGTTTGTGGGACCGCGATATGCTGAATTCGCTTCCGTCCTGGAGAAACTGGGATGGATGATTGCATATCTGTTTGAGACGCATGAGGGTTGACAGGATCATTCCCTTTCTTTGAATACCCTCGGCCTTGCTCAAACCCGCTTCGACTTCCCGTATAACCGCCTCGTACAGGGATGCCTGTTCTTTTGTAAGGTTGCAATAGACCTTTTGTTCTATCTTGTCAGGCAGATCGCTGATAATGGATTTGTCGGTTTTCATCCGTCTCAGGATGAATGGTTCCACCATGCGCTTCAGCATGGCCAGTCTTGCCGGGTCATCGTTTTTCTGCACCGGAATCTCAAAGTTCTTTTTAAACCTAGCAGGTGTTCCAAGGTAGCCGGGATTAAGAAAATGCATAATGGACCACAGATCCATGAGACGGTTTTCAACAGGCGTGCCTGTAAGCGCCATGCGGCGGTCTGCCTTGAGCTTGCAGATAGCCCTGGTCTGGGCAGATTTGGGATTTTTTATATTTTGGGCCTCGTCCACTACGATCCTGTGCCATCCCACAGCGTTCAGGGCCTTTGCATCCATCCTTGCCAGGGCAAAGGATGTAATCACCACATCCAGGCCTGAGCAGGCCTCCCTGAATGCCTTTGGTTTTTTGGCCCGGGCCGGGCCGTGGTGAAGCAGGCAGGTAATCCCGGGGGCGAACCGCTCAAGCTCCTTTTCCCAGTTTCCCAGCACAGAGGTAGGCACAACCAGCAAAGTCGGCCCAACATTGTCTGTCTCCTTTCGCTCCCTGACAAGCAAGGCGATGACCTGCACGGTCTTTCCAAGTCCCATGTCGTCGGCAAGACACGGGCCCATGCCAAGCCGCTCCAGGTAATGAAGCCAGGAAAGGCCCCGCTTCTGGTATTCCCGCAGTTTGCCCCTGAGCCCGGAAGGAGTATCCACAAGTTCAAGACGTTTGTCCCCAAGCCTGGCCATCATCTCCTTCAGGCCGCCGTCCAGTGCGACTTCAAGCTCATCCCTTTCCCTGTCTCCGGCCGTCATCCGCATCAGGTCCGAAAGGGACATGGACAGGGCATCATCCCCCTGGGACTTCCAGAGATCGAGCATGCCGCCCATCTTCTCGCGGTCGATCTCCATCCACTGACCCCTGAAGTGCACAAGGTTCGACTTGGCCTCCACCAGGGCCTGCCACTCATCCCTGCTGACCGGCTCTTCCCCTATGGAAAACTCGTAGCGGTAATCCACCAGGGATGAAATGTTGAAATACCCGCTTGGCACACCGCGGTCACCTGAAGCCGCTGAAGATGAGGCCCTGAGCCGCAGCATGGCCCTCTGACGTCCTTCAGGGGTCCACCAGGATGGGACCATAACTTTGAAGCCCGCATCTTCAAGCACCCAGGCGCTTTCGCGCAAGAATTCCAAAGCCTGGTCCCTGGTGAGGTGCAGACGAGCCGGATGTTGATTCCTGAGGCCGTTCCACACCCCGGCATAAATCCGGCCGGCATGGCCGAACTGCAGTAAAAGGGCCTGCTCAAAATCATCGCCGAATTGGTGGATAAAGGCCTTTCGCTCTTTTCCTTTCATACCCCAGTATTCCTCAAGGGGCACCTGCAACGAAGGGTCTTTCCTTGAGGCCGCCAGCCACTCTATGCTCCAGTCGTCCGGGGACTCAGGCAACGCGGTTTCAAGACGGAA
>CBETWD010000040.1:0-15606 GCA_965539945.1 uncultured bacterium | reverse complement strand
TGCTTCCGACAACCCGGCGCGGTCGGGAGTCGGTCACCCCGAGAATAATTTTGCCGCCGCCTTCGTTGGCAAGAGCCACGCAATACTGAGTCAGTTTCTCGAAATCGTAGCGATTTCGGGCTTCTTTGAATTCCAGGTTTTCGCCCTCTGGCTTGTTAAGGATATCATCGACATTTTGGGGCGTCCAGTTCATCGCGGCTGCTCCCCTTTGGCAAACAGATCTGTCAGTTTGTAATTGACGCTGGTTACGCCGAAATCGGGTTCTCGACCAAATGGCTTGCGCATATAGGTGATCTTCGCCGCTTCCTCGCCATCGACCTCCACGACGGCCAGGATGAATTGCTCCGGTTTGTTCAATGCAGTGAGAATCTCGTTCTTGGTGATGGTGACGGTGTCGGCTCCCAGGGTTCGTCCCTTTACCTCGACGAAGCGAAGTCGGGCGTTGCCATTGGGATCGCGGGACTCAACGTCGTAGCCACACTTGTCCGTCGATACGTCGCGGGGAACGAATCCCAATTCCCGCTCGGCCCGCCAGAGATGAAGTGTCGAGGGATGACCATGGCGGATAGGCTTCTCTCGCGCCGAGTGTTTCGACACCTCGGCAATCGGAAAGTCCACCTCAGCCAAGCGCTTACATTCTTTGGGGATCATTATTTACTCCTGCCCTTTGGCTCCTTCGCCGTCCGTTTCTTCGTTGGGGATAGCTTGTCCCGTTTGTCGGGTTTTTGACTGGAACCCCCATTCAACGGTCCTTCGCCTGGTTTTTCAGTTTGTTGTTCCTCCCACATTTCGCGATAGGCGTGGACGTATGAAACCGTTGCCTCCGGGTCAATCGCAAAGTAGTAGCGGCAGAGCTTTTTATATAATACCAACATGCCATCGTCGAAGCAGAAGTCGAGCATGCGGTCAAGGCATCTTTCGATGTGCCTTGAATCACGGCTTTGTGCCTTCATGATAGCCTTAACTTCAGCCGAATATTGCTGTGCAGCCTCGCGAGCCAGCTTTTGTACGCCCCTGGCCAACTCGCCTATGCTCTGAACAAGATTATCCATTTTTGATTCTGTTTCACTCCCCATCCGTACCCGCTTCTTGCGCTTGGCTCCTAATGTCCTGTTCGCCCGGTTTGTGTTCGGATCATGAACGACTTGAGCCGTTTGAGCCCTTTATGAGCCTTATGGGACATTTCCCGGTGATCCATTCTATGATCCCTTTGGCCCCTTTTTGGCCCCTTTTGAAAGCCACGGATGTCATGTTTCCTTTGAGTCCTTTGTGATGCCTCTCTAAATCATGAGGCGTTTGAGGCATAACTGAGGCATAATCGTATAAATCCTCCTTGGCGCATTTCTGGCACATTCCGAAGACTGCTTCTGCATCTGCGCATCCTGCTTATCCGTTGCCCTCTTCCTAATCCTCAGATGGCACATTTGGCACATTGTTGGCACATTTCTTCACAAGCTCATAGTGGGTGCCTCGCCCTCGCCCTACTCGTCGTAAAACACCCTTGGCAATAAATTCATCAAGATCGTGACCCGCAGTTCTCCGGGGGCAATCTACGAAGTTCATATGCCCGCCAATCGTTATTTTACGTTGTGCCTTCAAAAGGGGCAAGACACGCTGTTGGCGTTCATTGAGCGCAAGTATTGACACGACCTCCGCCGTCAGCCAATCCCGCCACAGCGTCACAACGAAATGCGGCTACGCGCTGCTCACTGGGTGTAAGCATCATTTAACGTCTCTGCTCCAGCGGGTATGAACTGACTTATGTTATGCCCATTTCATATCGGCAGACCGTTACTCTTCATATCCCGCCACAGGTTCCGGCGGCGTTTATGTTTTTCGCGCCACTCTGCCAGCACACGGTCGTACGACTCGTGACTCAGCTCATAGAGTGCCTTCATCCATTGTGCATGATTGGAATAATCAGACTTGTGTACGGCTTGCGGATCAGGAACGATATGGCTCAAATGGTTTTTCCACACATCCATAGCCGCTGAAAGACAGGGTCCTGCATTCATTTTCTGCAATCCCTTGCAACGCGACTTGTCCAGCAAGGATGCCTCGGAACCCTCAGGAAGAACGATCTTAAAAAAGGCCGGATACTGTCCTTTAAGCTTGCTGTTCCCGGGTAAATCCTTTGTTAATCGCGCAAGCCGCGGCCATAGGTTCCCAAAAGCACTCCTGTCCTCCTTTAAATGGGCCAGCCATCCGTTGAGCTTTTCTGTGAACCACGCTCTCTTGCGTGTTACATCCAGTTCGGCTTCAATCAACCAGTGTATCCATGTATCAGAGCGAATAGAGTCATCCATAAAATGACCTATACTTCGCCTGGCCATCTCGTTCTGCCAATGAGTAAAAAGCGAATCGATTGCCTTTTTCGCCTCTTGGTTTTGTTGATTCTTGTAATTACCGATAATGGCATCCCAATCTTCTGGGGCGCGAAAGATCACGCCTTGGAATTCTGATGCAGCGCTCCGTTTGCTATTACCCAGCTTCTTTGATACGTTCGTCCACAATTCCAGCAAGCTAAAGACATTTTCTTTATTATCTTCATAGTAGTAACACCGTTCGTTAAGCAACAAAGATGTTTCCGGATACCAGGTTGCGTTGTCTTTCTTGCGCAGGTAACTGGAGAAGGTCTTCTCAAGCAATGTTTCAGCCTCTTGATAATTGCCGCGATTAACAGCATCATCAATAAGCGCCCGGCCGTACTGCCAGTTCCCGGCAAGGTGCTTCCGGCATGTTTCAAGGTATGCGCCGGAATCGAACCGCTTCTCAAAGAGATGATAAATCTTGTGCCAGACTGAATAGACGTTGTCCAGATTACCCCTGCAGTCATTGTTTTTGAGGCACCCGTATATTTCACGACAGACTTCAGTGGACAGTTCTGCAAAAAAATCCACGCGGGCATTTTTATCCAGATTTACCATGTTGTACTGATCTTCAATTTCACAAACCTTATTCAGGAAAGTTTTGCCAGGGCGTGCATCCTTTTGCGAAGAAAGCCACACCCATTTTAATATGCAGCATGTGGCATTTTTCCCCAGTACGCACTCCTCATCATATTCAACACCCATCCACTCCGGATATAAGGAAATGCTTGAATTTATCTCGTCCAGAGCTTGGGCGAACAGATCGGGACTATCAACCAGATTATATACATCATCAATAAGACCGAGCATGTCCGCAGCTACTCCGTCAAGGTCATACGCAAGCGCAGATCCGTCAAAATAAGGCGGTTCCCAGTGCTCCTCCTGAACGGCATATTTACCCTCTTCATCACCTACCTCGGAAACCAGACTGTCCCAGTGGTTCCACAGGGAATTCCAGTACTCGATTGTTCTTTGATCCGAAGTAACCCGGCCAACCGGCGATTTGCCGCCTTTGTCATGGCCCATTTCCAGGACTTTGATCACGGTCTCGGCCATATCAGAATCGGCATTTTTTAACCTGTCCGTCAACCGGTCCATATCCCCGGCGGAAAACACGACATCCAGAAGCAAGACAATCTGATCCGTCGTTAAAGATTCCACCAGGATTTCGCCAACATGGTGTTTTGCTCTTTTCATTGCTCCCGCTCCCTAAATTCACCCTTTAAAAACACGTAACCGTTCACGGGGTTATAACGCCCGTTTTACCGCAACCTACAGAACTGTAAGCGTTTACAGGGTGCTGCAGATGCGAGGTGGAGGGTATGCAGACGTACTCCCTGTACTTCAAGTGCCCGACAACAAAGCAGATGCGGTGCCATGTGAACGCTTACGCCATTTTTGGGGATTCGCCATACAAATTACCTGTTCCACAATTCATAATTCAACATTTCCCTAACCTAAAGTGATCGGTTCCAGGTTCAGGGTTCCAGGTTCAAAGGTTATAGTTTACTGATATCCTTAACTTTATAACACAATGCTCAGATTAGCCTCTTTCACCCACTGGGTGAAACATAACATTCGTCCCTATTGACGCGTCATCATTTTGCTAACAGCCAGTCAGGGATCTTCAACCGGGAACCGTGAACGTTGAACCGCTCAACCCAGGTCTAAGCAGAGCAGGCATAGGCAGAATGGTTGTGAATAGACTCGAAGTTTTCCGCCTCAACTGCGAACCATGTAACTCCGGGCAACGCTTTAAGACCCTGGCATACGGTCCTTACCACGTCCTCTACAAACATCGGCCTCTCATAGGCCCTTTCTGTGACGAATTTTTCGTCGGGTCTTTTGAGCACGGAATAGACTTCTGAAGAAGATGCCTTTTCCACTTCTGTAATCACGTCTTCAAGCCATAAAAAACGATCAAACCTGACCCATGCCCTCACCTCTCCCCTCTGGTTATGAGCACCGTAATCAGATATCTCTTTTGAGCACGGGCACACAGTAGTAATGGGCACCCTGACCACCAACATCATATCAAATTGATCAGTCATGGTGCCATGGAGACCGCAGCCATATTCCATGAGCCCGGGGGTCTTGGTCACTGGTGCCTGCTTTTCCATGAAATAGGGAAAATCCACCTCAAGGTGGGCCTCCTGTGAGTCCAGGCGGTTCTTCATCTCAGTGAGAATCTTGGCAAAGGTCTTGACATTAATTTCCCTGCGATACTCATTCAGGATCTCAACAAAACGGCTCATGTGTGTCCCCTTGAATTGGTGGGGCAAATTCACATACATATTGACACTGGCCACTGTCTGTTGGGTGCCTTTTGCCTTGTCAAGGACAGTTATTGGGTAACGGATATTCTTTATGCCCACCTTGCGCAGAGGGATTTGCCGATTGTCAGGCAGGTTTTGCACATCCGCAAGTGGAGGAAATGTATTGATCATTTCATCTGCTCCAGTATGTCTAAAAGATCCTCGGCTGATTTCCCAAAGGTGGAGCCGGCCTCATAGATCGGCACTCCTGCCCTTTCAGCCTCCCTGACCTCGTCTGAGACAAAAAAGACACCTATGGGCTTGACGCCCAAGTTCTCCTGTATGTAGTTAAGGTCTTCATGGCCATGCACCTGATTGGCCACTATTTCAAGATGATTCATCTTCAAATCTTTTCCCATGGCTAGTATTTTACTTGCGGTCTCAAGGCTTCCTCTATAGGGCTGAACTACTACCAGCAGGTGGTCTACACTGGCAATGGTGCCCCGACCCAGATGTTCAACTCCTGCTTCCATATCAATGACTATGTCCTCATCCTTAGAAAGGAGCAAGGTATTCAAAAGGGTCCTGAGCACTGCATTTTCAGCACATGCGCATCCTGCCCCTCCCTGTTGAATGGCCCCAAGCACCATGAGCTTGATGTTTCCCTTCTGTCTCATGAAACGCTCCGGGATGTCGTTTACCCGTGGATTTAACCGGTAAAAAGGGCCGTCTCTCTCGGATCTTTCCTGAATAAGCTCTCGCATCTCCGCTATCGGACAGATATCCTCTGCCTGCGAAAAATCAAGGGCCCTCGCAAGATGTGGACTTGGATCCGAATCAATGGCAAGCACCTGCCTGCCCTTGTCTGCCAGGGCCTGAATGAGAAAGGCACTGATGGTGGTTTTCCCTACCCCGCCTTTGCCGCTTACTGCTATTTTCACAGAATATTCCCCTATCTAGTGTCTGAACGGAAAGGCCGTTCAGACACAATTTTGAATTCTAAATTTTGAATTTTGAATTTAAAAAAGGAAATAACCTTAACATGTTAATTGTCCCTGGCCTAAATTGAGAAACCCACTCAAATGATTTGTTGGGTTTCGCACCTCAACCCAACCTACAGAAAAACGGACTTTTCGTTCAGGCACTATCTATATCTCAAAAAATCTGTTTTAAACCACAGTACTAAAGGTCAGAAAAATCTCCAAATATATCTATCAGCAAAGTAACTACTCAGGTGGATAGACTGAAGGTAGAAGGCTAATAGAACCATTTGAGTCTTTCCAGTCATTTGTCGTTATAGTATTATGTATCCGAAAAGTAACTACTCAGGTGGATAGGCCTTCAGCCTTCAGCCTTCAACCTTCAACCTGAATAGTTGCTGCGAAAGTATTGAAACATCAAATATGGTGCGTGTTTAATGTCCGGTAAAACCAAATCAAGGGCCAAAAATAATAATTCAGACCAGAAAGGGGGCTTATTTCAGGAAATACTGGGGCTTTCTCTCCTGGCAGGTGCAGTATTCGTCTGCGCTTCTTTACTGAGTTATTCCCCTGAGGACCCTTCTCTCAACCATTATGCACTTAAAGGTTCCAGCAACTGGATGGGGCCTGTGGGGGCCAACTTGGCAGCTTTTTTTATGGAAACGCTGGGGCTTGCTTCATGGTGGATACCGGCAATCCTTACGGCTATGGCATGGTCTCTCTTCTGTTCAAAAAAAGATCGCCTCCCTTCGTTCCCATTGTTGATCTTTGGCTGGATGGCCATGCTTCTGGCCACAAGTATGGCCTTTGCCCTATCGTCTACGACTGGCGAAGGCCCGGCTGTCACGCCCATTGCCGCAAGTGGAGGGATTGTAGGTCTCAGTCTTACTAATTTTCTTATCAACTGGATCGGAGAATGGGGAACCATATTGTCCGGAGTGGTCCTGTTCATCACCGGCCTATTGGCTGCAACCACCTTTTCCCTGACAAATATCTGGCCTGCTATCTCTTCAATCAGAATTCGCGGTCTTTTTCAACGAACCAAGGTTCAAAAGCCCCTTGGTCAGAACATGAAACAGACCTCAGCAAAAGACGCCCACCTTGAAGGCCCTGTACTGGATATCCCCAAAATTACCGAATCTCGAAGAAATTCAGACAAAAAAGGACAAGATGCTAAAGGGCAGGAGCAATCAAAGTTTCAAATAAGCCCGGTCGCAGGGGACTTTTCTCTGCCACCCTTGACCTTACTGAATGACCCGCCGGAAGAAAATGAGGAAATAGACAAAGAGGTCTATCTCTCTAATGCCCGGTTACTTGAGAAAAAACTCCTGGACTTTGGAGTTGCCGGAAACGTGGTAGAGATATGTCCCGGACCGGTTGTTACAATGTACGAATATTCGCCTGCTCCAGGGATTAAGATCAACAAGGTGGCCTCCCTTGCTGATGACCTGGCCCTAGCCCTCAAGACCCACAGCGTCCGGATAGTTGCCCCTATTCCCGGCAAGGCGGTTATCGGTATCGAGCTGGCAAACACAACCAGGCATATAATCTATTTAAAGGAGATCCTTTCGAGCAATATTTTTCAAAAAACCGGAGGAAGACTCCTTCTGACTCTTGGACAGGATATTGTGGGTCAGCCTGTGGTTACAGACCTTACCAAAATGCCGCATTTGCTGATTGCCGGCGCTACAGGTACTGGAAAGAGTGTAGGGCTTAATGCCTTGATTTGCTCTCTTCTCTATAACCATCACCCGGACAGGCTGAGGTTCCTTATGATAGATCCCAAGAGGATAGAGCTTTCCCTCTACGACGGGATTCCTCACCTTTTACATCCGGTTGTAAGCGAACCCAAAGAGGCCACAAGGGCCTTGAGGTGGGCGGTAATGGAGATGGAACGTCGCTATCAGCTCCTTGAAGAGGCCCAGGCAAGAAACCTTCAGGGATACAACAAAACCGCTGAAGAGCCCCTTCCTTACCTGATAATCATCATAGACGAGCTGGCAGACCTGATGATAGTCTCCTCCAAGGAAGTGGAGTCAGCAATCACACGTCTTGCCCAGATGGCAAGAGCTGCGGGAATTCATCTCATCGTGGCCACTCAGAGGCCGTCAGTTGATGTACTTACAGGCCTTATCAAGGCAAACTTCCCTGCCCGGATCTCCTTTAAGGTCTCATCCAAGGTGGATTCCCGAACCATACTGGACATAATGGGAGCTGAAAGGCTCCTTGGAATGGGGGACATGCTCTTTCTGCCTCCAGGATCTTCCGCCTTGGAGCGCATCCACGGGGCCTATGTATCTGAAAAGGAAATAGTCCGGGTAGTGGAATTCCTTAAGGCCCAGGGTGAGCCTGATTATGACCAGACGGTGATTGAGCCCATACCCGGAGAAGAGGATTCTGAGATATCAGGTCCCGGTGGAGAGTCGGTTGACGATAAATATGACGAGGCAGTTGAGATCGTCACCCAGACCGGCCAGGCATCCATATCCATGCTCCAGCGCAGGCTGCGTGTGGGCTACAACCGGGCAGCCAGAATGATAGAACAGATGGAGCATGCCGGGGTAGTAAGCCCCACAGACAACATGGGACGCAGGCACGTCCTTGTCCGCAAGTACGAATAATCTTATGAATGCCGAACTCATCATCAACGTCACCCCCTGGGAAACAAGAGTCGCCTTATTGGAAAACGGCTCTGTTGTGGAATTCCACGTAGAGCGGGTAGCCGAGCGGGGATATGTGGGAAATATCTACAAAGGACGTGTTGTAAGGGTCCTTCCCGGGATGCAGGCCGCCTTTGTAAACATTGGGCTCGAACGCACGGCCTTTTTATATGTAACGGATGTCTACGACCACCTTTCTGAGTTTGAATTGATGCTTGGCAGGAGCGAGGATGAGGAAAGCCATTTAGCACATTTTACCGCTGAAGAAGATCACCCCCTGCACTACACCCAGCCATCTTTCAGGATAGAGGACCTGCTTCACGAAGGTCAGGAAATCCTGGTCCAGGTAGCCAAGGATCCCCTTGGGAGCAAGGGCGCCAGGGTCACTTCCCACATCTCACTCCCCGGAAGACACCTGGTGCTCATGCCAACCATGAACCACATGGGGATCTCTCGAAGGATCGAAGACGAGTTTGAACGTAAACGTCTAAAAGAGATAATAGATTCACTGCGTCCAAATGGTTTCGGATTTATAGCCAGAACAGCAAGTGAAGGCGCTACTGCGGAAAACATCCAGGCCGAGATGGAATTTCTCCTTCACCTCTGGACAAATATCCAAAAAAGGGCTGAAAGCCTTCACTGCCCGAGTCTTGTCTATGAAGACCTGGATATCACCCTCAGGGTAGTAAGGGACCTGTTTACGTGTGATGTAAAACGGCTGGTGGTTGACTCAAAGCCCGCCTATGAGCGTATTCTGGCCTTTATTGAGACCTTTGCCCTTCACCTCCGGCCCAGCGTTGAACTCTATGAGCAGTCAATGCCCATCTTCGATGCCTTCGGCATTGAAGTAGAATTGTCAAAGGCCCTTCGTAAAAAGGTGTGGCTGAAATCCGGCGGATACATACTCATAGAGACCACTGAGGCACTCATAGCCATAGACGTCAACACAGGAAAATATATAGGAAAACGCCACCTGGAGGACACTATTCTTAAGACAAACCTTGAAGCGGCCAAGGAAATCGCCTATCAGCTCCGCCTCAGAAACATGGGCGGTCTGATCATAATCGATTTTATAGATATGGAAAATGCCGCAAACAGAGAAGATGTGTTTAAGACCCTCAAAGAGGCCATTAAAAAGGACAGGAGCAAGACCAACATCCTACGAATATCAGAAATCGGCCTCATCCAGATGACCAGAAAGCGAAACAGGGAAAACCTGCACCATATACTCTGCGAACCCTGCTTCTACTGTGACGGGACCGGCGAACTCAAATCCAAAAGGACCCTGTGCTACGAAATCTTTCGCCGGATACAGCGAGAGACAATACATGATGACAGCACCGGCATACATGTCCTTGTCCATCCCAAGATAGGAGAAATGCTCTTTAAGGAAGAGGCTCATAACGTGGAACTATTGGAAAAATCCCTTGAGAGGGAAATCACCATTGTCTCGAAACCTGAGTTCCACCTGGAACAGTATAAAATAAAATACCTATGATTCCGCTGAAAATACCCCATCTGCGGCGCACAATAAATGGTGAATTTTGAATGTTGAATTTTGAATTAAGGTATATGTCTTTTAAATCTTCTTCCACAATTCAGCATTCAGCATTTAACATTCAAAATTATCTATAAAGGGGGTACAACTGGAGCATTTTGAGCGGAATCATATTTCAGGACTTTTTGCAGCATAATCACCTGTGAGGAAAAACATGACCCTTAAACCTAATGCATTACCAACACTGATTGGAAGTCTGCCCCTCTCGGATCACCAGGAAGCCACCAGGCTTATCCTGGAGTACATGCCAGAAATTCCGCTCTGGGCCCAGCTACCCGGGTATCCGGAGGAAAGGCTCCTTTCCCAGTTTACAGAAGGTCTTCCCGGAATACGGGGAGAGGGAGATTCGCTCCACTTTGACACAGAAGATCCGGCCTTTGAGCAAGAGCTCCTCTCCTTCTATGAACAGTACCTGGGGATCACTGAGGCAGGGCTTTCTCTGAAACAATCCATCTTTGCCTTTTCCGACAAAACCGGACGCGGTTTCAAGGCATTTCTTGAAGCGATCCCACAGGCCGGCTCCAAGCCCATGGCCCTCAAAGGCCAGATCACAGGTCCTTTTACCATGCTGAGCGGCCTTAAGGACAAGTCCGGTCGCCTGGCCTTCTTCAATCCTCAACTCCGTGAAGTGATAGTCAAGGCCATTGCCCTCAGGGCCAGATACCAGGTAGAAGAGATGAAGGCCCTGGGCCATGAGGTAATCCTGTTCCTGGATGAGCCGGCGCTTGCCGGATTCGGGTCCTCTGCCATGGTCGGCGTCACAAAGGAAGATGTAATTTCCGACCTGACTGAGGTAATTGATACAGTACAACAGGCAGGCGGCATCTCAGGTATTCACGTATGCGCAAACACGGATTGGTCCGTGATCCTGGAAACTCCGGTGGATATCCTGAGTTTCGATGCCTATGGTTTTTTTGACCGCATAGTCCTGTATAAGGAACAACTGTCGGATTTCCTGAAAAAAGGAAAGATAATCGCATGGGGCCTTGTTCCTACCTTAAACGAAGAAGACCTGAAGAAAGAAGATGTTTCAAGTCTAAAGACCCTGTGGGACGAGCAGGTAAAACAGTTAGGCGCAGATCTGGATATGGTGAAGAGACAGGCGCTCATCACTCCAAGTTGTGGCACAGGTCTCCTGTCTCGTGAGCTCTCTATCCGCGTCCTGATGCTTACAAGGGATCTTTCAAGGGCTATAAGGGGGTAACCGCGACGTTACAATAAATGTTGAATTTTGAATGTTGAATGTTGAATTAAGGTAAAGGTAAATGTCTTTTAGATCTTTTTCCACAATTCAGCATTTAGCATTTAGCATTCAACATTGTTTATAATAGGGATGAGGTGAAAAGCATGGCTAAGACTGTAACTACACGTTTAGGCGACGAGTATGTTAGAAAAATCGATGAAATGGCTGCGCGAAAAGGTGTTGACCGCTCGGCCCTGTTGCGATCCTTTTTTCTCTGTGCCTTAAAAGAATATACTATACGTGATTCTCTGGAAGACTATAAGGCGGGCATAGTAACGCTCTGGGAGGCGGCTCAGCGCTGTAACCTGTCGCTATGGGAAATGATTCAAGAAGTAAGACGTGCCCACATCCATACTTCATATGACTTGAAAGAATTCAAAAAGGATTTGAGTGCGCTCAATGGATAAGGTCGTTTCCAACGCCACGCCACTTATTTATTTAGCCAAGGCAAATCAACTGAGCCTTCTCCAAAGCATGGTCAAGCAGGTATTTATCCCCGAAGCTGTCTACCGGGAAGTAGTTATTGAGGGTAAACGTCTGGGAGAAAAAGATGCCTATCGCGTAGAAAGAGCCATCACTCAGGGTTGGATGATAGTTCAAGATGTCAAGATTATCTATCCTGTTGAGATCACAATCCATCATGGTGAGGTAGAGGTTATCTCTCTGGCCAGGGAAAAGGGTATTGAAACAGTGCTCATGGATGATGCCAAGGCCAGGGCCGCCTCTGAAATGGCAGGTCTCAGACCTATCGGTACTCTGTGGTTGATCTTGAAGGCTGTAAAAAATCAATTACTTAACTTTGATCAATTTCTGTCCACCCTTGAGGATATTATTCATTCTGGATTCTATCTCAAAGAAGAAGTTTATCTAAAAGCTATTCGCAGGGCCAGAGAGTTATCCGGCGATTGAATTCAATCGTCAAGATGTACTTTCCGTTTACGACGAAGATCGAACGCCTATGTATTCAAAAAAGGATAATAAACAGTGAAGGTCATTGCCGGAGACATCGGGGGCACTAATGCCCGTTTTGCCATTATTGAAGGAGATAAAATTCTTTTTGAGAAGCACTATCCGTCAAAGGATTTTAATAAATTTGAAGATGTCTTTGCGGTTTTTGTAAAGGACGTGCCTGAACAAGTCCCCCAATGTGCCTGCCTGGCTGTTGCCGGGGTCGTGGAGGGAAACAGGGTTGAGGCCACGAATATTCCATGGACTATTGATGGTCACGACCTGCAAGAGCGCTTCGGCCTGGAAACCCTTTACCTTATAAATGATTTCGAGGCCGCTGCATGGGGTATTACCGTCTTACATAAAGACCATCTGGTCCAAATCGGTGGGGGAAAGCCGATATCAAACGGTCCCAAGGCCATACTGGGCGCTGGTACAGGACTCGGCCAAGCCATACTGGCACCCTGCAATAAAGGCTACATAGTATTGCCCACAGAGGGTGGCCACGTGGACTTTGCTCCAAGAAACGAAGAAGAGATGCGCCTGTTAAGATACCTGATAAAAAAATTCCCCCATGTCAGTGTAGAAAGGATTCTCTCAGGGCCGGGGTTGGTCAATATTTACAAATTCTTACTGGAAGAGCGAGATTCCAAAGAAAGCGTATTTTCCAGGCAATCAGTAAAGGAAAAAGACCATGCAGCTCTCATCACCAGGCATGCCCTGCAAGGGACAGACGAGCTGTGCCGACAGGCAGCCAGGATGTTCTGCAGCATATATGGGGCAGAGGCAGGGAATCTCGCTCTTAAGTGCCTTGCCACAGGCGGTGTGTATGTAGCAGGAGGAATTGCTCAAAAAATACTCCCAATACTCAGTGAAGGCGGCTTCAGACAGGCCTTTGAGGCCAAGGGCCGCATGGAAAAGGTATTGAAACACATCCCGACTTATGTGGTGACATCTCCTCAACTGGGACTTTTGGGGGCAGCCCTTATAGCCCGCCAGTGATAGTCTCTTGTGCCAATTCAAGGGCAGCCCTCACCCTTGGAGCCACCAGAGAGAGTGCCTCTTCATCAAGTCGCAGGACTGAGAATGTGTCTTTTTCTCTATTGGATATGCCACTTAATTTTTTTCACCATGGATAATGTCGGAGAACAACCTTGGTGTCACGCTAGGAACACCTTGAAATTTTTTTAGGACGAGAAGGTCCTTGTCGCCTGTTACGATATAATCGGCATTAGCTGCTACTGCCAACCCCAAGATTTTGACGTCGTCTGGGTCGCGACAAACCTCCGCTGCAAGCGGAACCGAACTGACCATACTTGCCTGCTCACGCAGAAGCTTACTGATGTCCTCAACGATGTTACCAGGAAGTTTGATCTTTTGGCGCAGATTCCTCACAATTTCTTCCAGCAATTCCTCGCTGAGCACAATCTCATGGCTGTGAAGGCAAAGCTCCATAACGGATTCGCAGAGCCCACGAGAAGCAAAAGCAGCAATAACGACGTTGGCGTCAAGGACTATCTTCACGAAATGGCCTTAAAAACGTCCTCGTCCGTCAGAAATCCTTGAGCCTCGGCAAAAGGTAAAACCTTTCTCCTGAGTGCTCGGAATCTCTCCACAGCGATGTATCGGCGAATAGATTCTCGCACGACGTCGCTAACGGGTTTGTTCTGCTCCCTACTTATCTTCTGCAGGTTAACCCTTAGGTCGTCTGGTATCCTGATGGTTAATGTATTCATAGTAAGACTATGTAGCACGATCGTCGAGAGAAATCAATTCATAGAAGTTGTATCCAAAGCGCGTCCCTTTCAAAGTAAGGTGGTACTGTATATACCGTTTGATCCAGCCACAGTACGTTCGTTCCGTATGGATCGAGTAGTGATGCAGCCTCATGACATCCCGGACCTCATCGAGGAATTTTCTGTCTTTCTCAAGCCTGGACATAGCCTCTTACGACTGCTACTAAATACATAATAGATGATAATAAGGCAGAGCAAACTTGCCCCAAAGATACAGACAATATCATATATCAAGGCAAATCTGCTTGTCAATCAATGGCTATGCGCAAAATCATCTTTAGTTTAATTTTGATGAGGGTATAATAAAAAGGGGTAAATTGCGGGACGTTATTGACTAGATTGAATAAGTCCCCGATATTTCCGAGGTTCATCTACAGGGGGCAGTGTTATTTGCCCCATGAAAAGTATACGTCAATCAACAACACGATTTAGCATTTTTTTTGCGATTCATTATGAGTAACTCAGTACAGACAATACCAATTGCAAATTTGATATTGGCTTTCATCCCGGTTATAGCCGTTATTGTAATTATTGGGAAATGGGGGCTCGGTTACAGAAATTCACTTTATGCCATTTCTCGGATGCTAATCCAGCTTTTGCTAATTGGATATTTTTTAACCTATATTTTTGAATCTGATAGTGCTTTAATAGTTGTTGCTGTTCTTGCAATTATGCTTTTTGCATCAAGCTGGATTGCTTTACGTACCATAAGAATTCCTCGAAAGGTATTGTACCTAAAATCTTTTTGGTCTATTTCGCTGGGTGGAGTAGCAATTCTATTACTAATAACGCAAGGTGTCCTCGATCTGCAACCATGGTACTTACCAAGTTATACGATTCCTCTTGCTGGAATGATTTTCGCGAATGCAATGAATAGTGTTAGCCTTGCAGGAGAAAGATTAGAAGCAGAAATTAATAGAAATACTTCATATGAACAAGCACGTATTGTCGCACTTAAAGCTTCTCTTATTCCTATTACAAATTCGCTGTTTGCAGTAGGTCTAGTTTCGCTTCCCGGTATGATGACAGGGCAAATTTTATCTGGAATTTCGCCATTCATAGCTGCAAGATATCAGATCATGGTGATGTGTATGATATTCGGTTCGGCGGGTATTTCATCGGCCCTCTTTCTGGTTTTGGTGAGGTCTAATTTTACAACTGCAGCGAAGATGAATCCCTCGGCATAATTGGGTAGCCGGGGGTTTTACTCCCATAACCACTGACTTAAAAAAAAGGGCCAACCAAACAATTCAGGGGGGAGGGGCAGCCCTTATAGCCCGGCAGTAATAGTCGCTTGTGCCCATTCAAGGGCCGCTCTCACCCTTGGAGCCACCAGAGAGAGTGCCTCTTCATACGATACCCAGCGATACTCATCGTGTTCAGGTCTCCCTATATCCGGATTTACAGGAAGGCTTACACAGGACTCGCTGGTCTCTGCTATATAATAACGGGCCACCTTGCCACGGCCATAAGGTCCTGTCTCCCTGTAATCATGTCCCCAGCGAAAATTGAGATCATTCAGGGTAGTCTCCTCCTCCACCTCCCTCTTTGCGGCTTCAACAGGAGACTCACCCGGCTCCACAATCCCTTTTGGAAAATCCCAATAACCAAAGGCCCTGAGCAATAAATATTTCAACTGAACACCATTCATCCTGACTATTATTACTCCTGCTGAAAGGGTCATTTTTTTTATCACATTGCTCTCCACAGAATTCTTCATTCATAGGCGTTCAAGGGTTCAGGGTTCAGGGTTCAGGGTTCAGGGTTCAGGGTTCAGGGTTCAGGGTTCAGGGTTCA
>CBETWD010000039.1:0-16186 GCA_965539945.1 uncultured bacterium | reverse complement strand
CCCATTCAACATTCGATGTTGGACGTTCGATGTTCGATGTTCATTAGTCCATCCGGTGCAAAAACAACTTGGCGCTTATGCCCCCCACGCCTGCTTTCTGTGCATCTAATACATTATGCCGCGCCTCTGAGCCACTCTACGGTCTTGTCTTTCAGTGATTCATCAAGAGAAAATGTGATGCATGCGGTCCGGCAACAACCACAGCCTATGCATTTGTCTGTATCTACATAAATAGAACCTTGCTGATCAATTATTGCACCTACCGCACATACCGGCAACGCAAAACAGGATGCGCAGTTATGCTTACATATTGCATTAATCATTATATATTGACCTCCTTAATAAGTATAATCATGCATATCAATTGTGAAGATTGCGAATGGATACTAGCCTAGAATCTTGTCTACCTCTTCTGCATCTGCATCCATGACATGGGAAATTCCGGAAACATCCGCAGCCTCTCTGGTCAGGGTCATTAGATCGTCACGGTCTATGTACTGGATGGCGAACTTCCTTGCCCCTGCCATAAGCTGCTGAAGGCCCTGTTTCAGCCTGTCGATGTAGGAATACATACCAATGGCCCCTGCAGGGAGTTTGCTAAAGTCTTTTCCGAAGCGCTCCTTCAACTCTGCGCCAACCGCAAAGAGACGCAGATAGCCATCTTCGACACTTTCCCCTTCGAGTTCCATTTTTTCAGCCATCAGTTTCCCATGAGTCTTGCCTACCATGGCAGCAGTGAAAATGGCCCGTCCAAGACAGATGGCCTTCACATGCGGCGCTCCAAGGGCAATGGCCTTAAAGATATGGTCTTCCAGGGACAGGCCGCCGGCAATGGCGATCGGTGGGATATATGCCCCTTTGGCAGCCAATCGTTGGCACATCTGATAGGCCAGGCATTCCAGTTGCACTGTCGGGACACCCCATTCATTCATCATACGCCAGGGGCTCATGCCGGTTCCGCCTCCTGCCCCGTCTATTGTGAGGAGATCGATCTTTGCATCAGAAGAATATTTTATGGCCCGGGCCAGGTCAGCAGGACGATATGCACCAGTTTTGAGAGTCACATATTTTGCGCCTACGGAACGTAGGTACTTAACAGAATTGTGAAAGGCCTCTTCTTCCACCATGCCGAGGCGTGAATGACGTTCAAACTCTGTGATGCCGCCTGCCTTAAAGGCCTCCTGGACTGCCGGATTGCTCGGATCAGGCAGCACGATATAACCCCTGTTTTTGAGCTCCATGGCCCTCTCGATCGAACGTAACTTGACCTCGCCCCCAATATCCTTGGCACCCTGGCCCCATTTCAGCTCAAAGATTTCAATTCCCAACTTCTCAATCACGTATTCAGGTACACCAATTCTGGTATCTTCCACATTAGCCTGAATAATGATACCTCCGGTACCGTCATACCACTGATTGAAGGCATTGATGCGACGTTCCATCTCCGGTGACTTGGCAATCTTTCCATTCTTGAATTCAGACTTGGAATCCATGCCACAAATGTTTTCTCCCGCAACGACCATCACGCCTGATATGGCCGCTCCTATGGCCACGTCTTCCCAATTTATTCGGGCAATATCAGTTGACCCCACCGCGCCGGTAAAAACAGGGAAATTCAACTTTATGCTACCATCAGAGCCGACAGCAGTAGTCGTATCCACAGCCGGAAATGTGGCTTTATCTGAATCAGCTTCAATACCGACAGCACCTACAGCCGTACCCTGGATGTTGAAATGGGAATAATCTACAGGGTAATCCTTTTCAGAACCTGCCGTGATTGTGCCAAAAGGTGCAGGGTAAATGACTTCTCTTCCTTTCAGGGCGGACCTGCCTATCTCACAAGGCCCCTCACAACCGTCAACGCAGGTCACACAGATCCCTGATATGGGAGCAGGAGTTACCCGTGTTGTTGTGAGAGTGGCAGCACTGTAATTCGGTTTACTAAATGACATAATAGAAAATCCTCCTATTTAGAAATTGGGTATAGAGTTTCAGCAGAATTGTAGTTTCCACCGCAAAAAAAAGACGTCCACCACCCATAAGGGAGGCGGACGCCTTTGTCAGCCATACTATAAAACAGTTTCCTACACCTTTGTACGAAACCTTACAAATTTGTAAAAACCGAGATCTATTTAGGGTGTACTAATCCATCTTGTCAAGGTTTTTTCTTTTCAAGAGGCGTTTACGTTGTATGTAAGCGCAAATTTCTCCTCCGGCTCTTTCCCTGCGAGACGGTGAGTGGCTGCTTTGCGTTGGAGTCAGAGATCGAATTCGCTTGGAATCTGTGATATATTGATTGTAAATTGCGGCAGGAGGTATTGTATTGAGGGAGCTATCGCCAAATTCCATGAACAAGACCCGTGGCTTCGGTACTGACCCATCAGTGATAACTCTGGGATGGGAGTTTGCAACTTCCAGCATCAATTCCTTGACAAGGCCGGTGTCGCGGCCATAGGCAACGCCTACAGGTACAACCACTCTCCCACGGATGTCGTGGAGCATCCAGTTCGTCACCTGACTGGAAATCAGCTCTGAGTTGGGAACTATGACGTCAGACTTGTCAAAGGTCTGGATTATTGTGGATCGGACGCTTATCTTTTTGACATATCCCTCGGTATTGCCAACTATAATCCAGTCACCCCTCTTAATCGGACGTTCAAAGAGCAGGATGAGCCCTGAAACAAAGTTGTTGACGCGGCCAAGCAGGCCGGCGCCACAGGTGTGACAATTATTCCGGCGCGGGGCACCGGCATGCATGAGGCGAAGACATTTTTTGGCCTCACTCTGGAGGACCAGACCGACATCATCATGTTTCTGGTTGAAGAGCATATTGTTCAGGATATTAGATGCCATAAACGCCGCAGGGGAGTTTCATAAGCCAGGGACCGGCATCGCCTTTGTTTTGCCGGTTGAGCAAGTGATCGGCATGGAGAGCCAAATGGAGCGATTTAGGGAAGAGGTGCGGGATCAGTATTTTTAAAAGAGATGGGGCAAACTTCGCCTCCGTCAGGCTGGGTATGGACTTTGCTCGGGACCTGTGTCACAATCCCAAGCATCAGCAATTAGCAACCGGGCCTTGCCCGGCGCACAACAACTCCGTGAAGGCAGACAGGCTATTACGTGCGGTTTCAAACAGTTATCGGTTTTTCGGCAGAACAACTGTTTACAACTTAACCGGTTTTTGTCCGCCTGCTGCTTATGGCGGGTTTTCGGTAAAACATGAAATATTTCAAGATCCATACATTAGAAAAAGGGTGGCATGATCGAGATGAGATCATGCTACATGCTGTATTTCAAATCTTAGTGGATTTTGTAGAACTTGAAAAACCTGGCGAAATTGTGGATTGGAACTCAGATGACTCACACAAGAAGGCGTGGGAAGAGATTTGCGATTTATATGATTGGTGGACCAAAAGGCGCCCTAATCGAAAAAGCGCTTTAGATGATAAGCGCTTGAAGGTACCTTCAATTATATTTGAAGATGTTCCAGGTTCAGACTGCAAAAAAATGGTAGAGCCTGACAAAAAAAAGTATGCATCGTATTACAAAGCATTAGAAAAAGAACAACAACAAGAAATAAAGTTTCATGCGGAGGATCAACAAAATCTTCATCGTCTTATTGAAATACGCCCATATCTTTGGACATGAAAAATATGCCGAACAACACCATGCGCTCAGATGGGCAGGGTCATGGCGTTTAAAGCTTTAACAAAGTTAGGTGTTTAATTGCCACTTACTCATGCCCATTTACCCTGCCGACTGGTGACGACGTTCTCCGGCCACCAAGATTAAGCGGTTATTCGCATTGGGAATCATTGCAAAAGGAGCCTGAGGGACTAAAATTTTAACATGAGCAATACACTCAAACGGATTATCGAACTTGTTGAACGTAAAGATGTTAAAATATCTGATCATGGTTATGATGAATTGGCTGAAGATGGTATTTTTGTTAGGGATGTTTTGCTCGGTGTTAAGGAAGCCATAGTAATTGAAGATTATCCTGACTACACAAAAGGACCATGTGTATTAGTGTTACAGAAAGATTTTGAGATTAATCCGATCCATGTGGTATGGGGAATCCCCAAAGGCGCCAAGTTGCCAGCTGTTTTGGTTACTGCATACAGGCCGGATCCAGCCAAATGGTCAAGTGATTTCATGAGGAGAATGTCATGAGGAGGAGACAATATAAAAAATTAGTACACGAAGGACAATATGTGGCCGAAGTTGAAATTGAACTAATCGATACAGATGAAGGGTGGTCGCCTTATTTGTCCCTTGATGATGCATTGAAACTTGATGATGTGCGAGACGCTCTTCGTAGAGGGAATTTGCATAAAGCAGGTCGACTTGCTCGTATTTTTACTTTGACCCCTCTCGCACTTGATACCACCGAAGAATCGGGTAAGGGGAGATTTTCCTCCTTCCCTCCCCAGTCGGGATAGAAATACGGCGCGCTTGACCTTAGGTGGAATGCTACCATAAACTCTCTTTCGATAACGTAATGGTCGGCCTTTCTCACCATAGCCCACGTTTCCGCAAGCCCCCCTACGATCCCGGACGGTCGGATTTCCCGAGTCCGGTTCTGACCTTGGCTTTTCCCCCTACTGCCTTTCCACTATCGATGAAGCTTAAATGCTGGTTCATATACACTCCTCTCGATTTGGTTTACATATAGGGATAGATCATTTATTGAGACACAGCTACTCCGGTTCTGAGCCCGAAACTGTCCCATAGATCCGCCAAGTGCCCAGAGCCCCTCCGCATTCGCCTATGCTGCGCTCCGGCGATGCGGTCTCCCCCAAGGCAAAAGCCAAGAAAACTACGGGGGCTTCCGTTAAGCCGTTCCAAGAAACACCCCCTGCCCGTAAACGGTTGCCAAAAAAACAATTGTGGAGTTTTAGAGGCATTCAGGAAGCCATAAGCACACGAAAGACCGAAACATTGTCCTGAAACCTCTTGATGGGTCTGTGGGCTATTTCATGGTTTAAAAATGTGCCAATTTAATGACTTTTGATTATGAAAAGCCGAAAACTGTAAACTTTCGCTTGATTTTGGTTTAAATATATGCTTGTTTAATAATCATGAGTACTCAAACAAGGACAAAAATAAACCAGCTTATTAACCAATGGCCGAGGGGAACGGTTGGCGCCGCTTCGTACTTGAATGTATCGGGCTTCAGCCATAGTCTTCTGACCAGATACAAAAAAGGCGGCTGGCTCCAGTCTTTTGGAAGGGGGGCCTACACTCTTTTCGGGGACAAGGTGCAATGGTCCGGTGCACTTTACACCCTTCAAACACAGCTTGGGTTGAATGTCCATGCAGGGGGAAAGACTGCCCTTGAGTTAAAGGGATATGCTCATTATTTACCGACGAAACAAAACAGGATATTCCTGTACGCAACGCCGGGGCAGGCATTGCCGGCCTGGTTTAAAGGGATGCGTCTTGGTGTCGATATCGTCATCACGCGAACCAATCTATTCCCGGTCAAAAGTCAACACGGCTTCTCAGAGTTTAGAGACAAGGAGTTTTCCATAACGATTTCGTCGCCTGAAAGAGCCGCTATGGAAATGCTGCACATTGTTCCTGGAAGAATCGGCTTTGAGGAAGCCGCCCTGATCATGGAAAATCTTGTCAGTCTGCGGTCAGAAACGGTTCAGAGTCTGCTCGCAATGTGTCGGTCCGTCAAGGTCAAGAGGCTCTTCATGTATATAGTAGAAAAGCATGAGCATCCATGGGTATCGCAGCTTGATCTGTCGAGTATCGATTTCGGGGAAGGAAAGCGAATGATTGTGCCGAACGGCAGGTACGACAGGAAATATCGTATCACCGTCCCGAGAAGTTATGAAGAGGTTGCGGGATGAAGAACACAGTGTTTTTCAGGCAAGCTGAATTGCTTATCAGGATTCTTCCCCTGATCCATGCGGAACACGTGTTTGCCCTGAAAGGAGGCACCGCGATCAATTTCTTCGTAAGAGACCTCCCGCGTCTTTCCGTAGATATTGATCTCGCATACCTTCCGGTAAACGAGAGGGATGCCGCCTTGAGCGATATCCGCAACACATTGATCCGGATCTCTGAGAATATCAACAAGAGGGTTCCAGGAACGAAAGTTGCCTATAAGAATATCCACGGCACTGATGTAATAAAGGGCATGATCGTTCACCGGGAGGCAGTGATAGTCAAAATCGAGCCCAACTTAGTATTGCGGGGTTCTGTATATCAACCCGAAACAAAGACCTTATCCAAAAAAGCACAGGACCTCTTTGAGCTTTCGGTGGAAAGCCGTATCCTGTATACGGACGAACTTTACGCTGGAAAAATGTGCGCAGCCCTTGACCGCCAACATCCGAGAGATCTTTTTGATGTCCATATACTCCTCAAAAATGAAGGTCTTAATGATGAAATACGAAAAGCATTCATTGTCTATCTCATCAGCCATCCGAGGCCTATGATTGAAATCCTAAATCCCAGATTCATGGATATCAGGACTGTTTTTGAAACTGAATTTGAAGGCTTAATTGCTGAAAGCGTTGCATGCGAAGATTTATCCGCAACACGAGAAAGGCTGGTTTCAATGATATTGAGCGACTTGACTACCCAGGAGAAGGAATTCATTGTCTCGGTGAAGGAAGGCACTCCCAAGTGGGAGCTTTTGGGCCTGGAAGGGATTGAGCACTTGCCAGCCGTCAGATGGAAGCTTTTGAATATCGGCAAAATGAAGCCTTCAAAACACAAAGAAGCGGTTCGTAAATTGAGAAATTATCTGGGAGTCTGAGGATGGAAGAGGGGGACATCCTTCAGTTTTACAGTTTCTAAGTATTTTAGAGCCGGTTCATGATGGCAAGAAGGTCGAAGGTAGATGAAGATTGTGAGGGATTGAGCGTTGTAGCGGACCCATGGAACCTTAAACTGAAACCTGCAAAACTGACGGGAGTCCCCCTTTCTTCGACGGTGTGAAGATCAATATTGCCCCCTGGGAACGCTTGGGTATGTTTCCAGTTAAAAAGATCGTGGGTAAGGTGGAAATGACACCCAATGATTAGGTTGGTACAATATCGTCGGCATCATTGACATTTTGCCTGCAATTTTGTACCATCTCATACATGGAACCTGCCAGAGAAAAGGCCATAAGATATATTCGGCAAAGAGGGGGGCTCATTCGCACGCATGAAGCCCTTGCCCATGGAATCCATAGAAGGACACTTTATGGACTTCGTGATGAGGGAACACTTATCACGATTTCCCGTGGACTCTATCAGCTCTCCGATATGGATATCCCCGCCCAGGTTGCTCTTGCAGAGGTCACCAAGAGAGTCCCAAACGGCGTTATTTGCCTGATCTCGGCGCTTGCCTTTCATGAGCTTACGACTCAGACCCCACATTATGTCTGGCTGGCCGTGGAGCGGAAGGCACGAAAACCAAAGATAGAATATCCCCCTGTACGGGTTTTCTTCTTTAGCGGAGATCTGTTCAGCGAGGGAATACAAGTGCATCGCATCATGGACCAGGATGTCAGGATTTATAACGCCCCAAAAACAGTGATTGACTGTTTCAGATGGCAAAAAGCTGTGGGACTTGATGTTGCCCTTGAAGCAGCCAGAGAATATCTGAGACGCCCTGGAGCAAGCCCTTCTCGGCTGATGGCGTATGCAAGAATCTGCAAAGTGGAAAAGGTGATGCGTCCCTATCTTCAGGCGATGGCAACATGACGTCGGGCGCTGTAAAGGATATGGTCTCTTCTGTTCGAAGCCGATTATTGAACCTGGCGCGTCAGACCGTGAAACCATTTGAAGAAGTCCTCATCTTGTACGGTCTTGAACGGTTTCTCTTTCGCCTGTCTCAATCCGCCCATAAAAACGATTTCATCCTTAAAGGTGGGTTGCTGCTGGTAGGAATGGGCATGTCTCAGGTCAGGCCGACAAGGGACATTGATTTATTGGGTCTTATGTCCGCAGATGTTGAGACCGTTTCCAAGGCAATTCAAGAGATCGGCCACATGGATTTCAATGATGGTGTAGTCTATGATTTCTCCCGAATGACCTTTGAACCTCTCTCGCCGGACTCCGAATATCCAGGTATACGATTAAAGTTCGCGGGAAGACTCGGCAAAGCCAGAATACCCATGCAGATAGATGTTGGTTTCGGCGATCCTGTGATTCCGCAAGCCAAGGAGATGAAATTTCCCACATTGCTGGATATGGCGCCCCCGTTGGCCCGCTTAAGCGAGAAAGACAGGATTTGGAATGCTATATGGACTCCTGGCGGTCCTTGGCATGAGCAAAGCATTCGATGATTAAAGGCAAGTTTGGGGACATCTCTATTTTTATAGTTTCTAAGTAATCCTTTTAGAGCTGGTTCATGATGACAAGAAAGTCGGGATAAAAAAAGGGGGGGGGTCAAGTCTTCGTTTGACTCTCTTGGTGATTTTGGATGAGGGAAGAGCACGAGGATATCATGAAATATACTGTTGCCGGCCTCAAACTAATCAAAAAAATGGTCGGTTTTTCAAATACTGACGATCAGCTAAGGCTGTCTGAAAGCTTACACAAAAACCAGCCTTACTTTTGCAATATCATAGATCAGGTTAAAATTGATCCAAGATGTTTAGAAGCTCACCTTTTCTGCACGTTATTTTGTTCTCTTGTTTTAGAACGAGCAGAACTGCTCACAGATGAATGTTTCCCCTGCTTTCCTGAAGACCTATTTCATAACACAGCATACAAAATAGTACAAAAACATCCTGAAATTGGCAAAAGAGCAGAGACGTATCCTGATCGAATAAGTCGACACGTGCTTAATGGTGTGGGTTTTGATAAGGAAGATACCGGTTGGCTACAGATAATGATATCAGTATTTCTAGTGACCGTTGAGAAGTTCACAAATGAAATCTAAATACATACCACCTTGGTTTCAGTTTGTCTGGGTAGGAAGGTCGGGAAATGAAAAAAAGAAAGAAAGCAGATCCGCTGTTGTTAGAAATAGAACGCGCATTGGACCTCGGCCAATTCATATCGTACAACCAGTCATGGGAATTTGTTCGCGAGTTGGAAGATACAAAAAAGAGAATTGATGCTTTGGTGAAGAATGGAGAGGCTGAGCGTGCCGTTGGCCTGTACGAGATGTTTTTTTCGGGATGTTATGAAAAAGCAGAAGAGATCGACGATTCCAGTGGCAATCTCGGCATGTTTTTTGGGGAGTTGTTCTGCGCTTGGATTAAGGCCAGACAGAAAGCCGGATGCAAGGCCGATGAAACCGTGGAGTTTGTCCTTAAATGGATGGACAATGACGAGTACGGGTTTTGTTATGATATTGAGCAGGATATAGCCCAAGTTCTCAACAAAGCGGGGTTCCAGTTGTTCAGGAAACATTTTCAAGATCAATTTGAAAATGCCTTTGTTCCATACACATCAGAAGCGCCGAAGTTTATTTATGATTATCCTGCTGAAGTTTACAGGAACGCCGATATTTTGAAGAAGATCTGTATTGTAAAGAAAGACATTCAGTCGTATCTGACCCTTTGTGAAAAAACAGTGGCCAGTCCGAAAGATTGCGAAAACATCGCCATGTTGTACAAAGAAAAGAAGCACTTTGCTGATGCGCTGGCTTGGGTTGAAAAAGGGCTAACCCTCGAAAAGAAACGCGAATGGCGTAATCAATCCAGTTATGGGTTGACGAGAATGAGACAGGAATTACTCGATAAACTGGGACGGAGAGAAGATGCTTTTGAAAGTGCCTGGTCCGAATTCAAAAAACATTCTTCAGTGTATGGCTATGATGAATTGATGAAATACATCCCCAAACAGGATTTCAAAGAATGGCACGAAAAAGCTCTTCTGGAAGCGAAAAAGACCTCATTGTCCGCATTTATTGAGATTTGTAGCAAGACCAAAGAATGGAACATACTTTCCGAACGTATTGTTTCCGTCGAACATGATAAACTTGAGCAAATCAGCCACTATATAACGGAAAAGGCGGCCAAGGGACTTGCAAAAGAACACTGCCGAGCAGCAGCAAAAATTTGTGGTGCCATAGGGATGCGCATACTTAAGAAGGGAAAGACTAAATACTACCGGCAGGCACTGGAACATTTTCAGGGGGCCAGAAAACTTTATAAGAAAGTAGATCATGAGCAGATGTGGGCAGCCCTTGTTGATCAGGTGCGTAAAGATCATTCCAGAAAATACAGTTTTATAGGTGATTTTGAAAAGATCGTAACAGGTCGTGGGCCGGATTCCCCCGAGACTTTTGAAAAAAGGGTTCGGAAGAGATGGGTAAAACAGACTTCGGACTGATAAGAACGAAGCGCCATGACAAAGATTGAAAAAAACAGAGAGAATACAGGAAATCAATGAGAAAACCTTGAATGGAATGAAGCATGAGCATTAGCGATGTTCAATCACCCACGGTTTACGTGATTGCCGGGCCAAACGGCGCCGGGAAAACCACTTTTTCCGCTGAATTCTTGCCCGACTTCGTGAATTGCCGCGAGTTCTTGAACGCAGATCTGATCGCTGCCGGATTGTCGCCCTTTGCCCCGGAGACGCAAAACCTGAAAGCGGGGCGGTTGCTTCTGACTCGAATCAAGGAACTGACCGGAGCAAAACAGGATTTTGGTTTTGAAACAACTCTGTCTGGACGGAGCTACGTCCGCCTGCTGAACGAGATGAAGAACCACGGGTATCGGATCTTGCTATTCTTCCTCTGGCTTCCGAGTGCGGACCTGGCGGTGGCCCGTGTGAAAAACCGGGTCCGGCAAGGCGGGCACAATATCCCCGAGCCCGTGATACGCAGACGATTCGAATCAGGCATGCGAAACCTCTTTCAACTCTATCGGTCACGGGTCGATGCATGGTGGCTCTATGATGCATCACAGCTCCCGCCGGCCATTGTCGCTCAAGAAGAAGGGGGCGAACTCCAACTGTTCAATTCCGATCTCTTCAAAAAAATCAAACGAGGTGTGGAGGTATAATTCCATGAAAGAAAAACAGGTGCAAGACATGCCGTTGTTGTCTAAAGCCGATGCGGCTTTCCGACAAGCAGCGAAGAAGATAATCCAACGCGCCAGACAAACCGGTACTCCGGTTGTCGTCTGGGAACAAGGCCATATCAAAGAGATCCCCTGCGAACAGTTTGAGATAGCAACGGCAGCAACGGAGCTGCGAGAACCCAGACCCTGAACCATTCTCTGTATTATTCATGTAATTCGTGGTTTCGTTTAATCGGTGGTGTGAATTACCGCAGGTAGGAGGAGGAACGGATAGTTCTAGGCAAAGACCAGAATAAGAAGGGATTGAGATACAGTTTCTTAAAACTGCTCTATTGAAAAGACCCTTCAGGTGTCAAAACAGTACCAGGGAAAATGTTTTCGAAGTGTAACTTGTCCCAGGTAACCATTGTTGAAATGAACGGTAAATGTTTTCTTGCGACGGCCATCATTAGGGCATCACCCAGAGAGATTTTAGTCTTAAGTAGATCAAAAATCGCCTTAATTCCTATGCTCGGGAAATCAGTCTCGAGATCGGGGACAGGCAGGACAGTGACCTGGTATCTATCTTGAAAGTAGACCCATAATTCGTTCAATTGCTTTTCGCTGAGATTAAATGATAGAATTCCGCAAAGTTCCAATAGATTGATAATCGTTGTGAAACCAGTTCTCTTTTTGGCTATGTAATCAAGAAATGTCTGGTTGGTCTTGTAATGAGCATCTCTTTTATATCGGAGGTCAATCACGAAGATATTTGTGTCGATCAGAACTAAGTCCTGTTTCGCATCCACTCTGTGGCCTCTCGCCAGCCTTTAAATTTAGGCTTTGTCTTTTGTAAAGTTTCCTCTATATCCTTCCAGGCATCATCAAAAGATCTCAATTCCTCTAAGACTCTTTTCTCTTTCTGAGTTGGCGGAACAATAACCGCTACCGGTTTCCCCCGGTACGTGACAGTCAATCGTTCACCTGATCTAACCTTTTTGATAACTTCTCCTGTTTTTTGTTTCAATTGCTTGGCGGTTATTATACCCATAAGACCCCTCCTAAGTAAATACTTGAATCCCAAAATAAACACTTCAGGCCAAAAGGTCAAAAATAAAAACAATTCATCCTTCCATTTTTTTTATCCCACAATCAAATTATGTCCAGTCTGTCTAGGTTATAGAAGAAACGATTTCTATATCAAACAGTTGTGAGAACCGGGGGGATAAATTCCTTAAGTTTCAGGCCCATAGTGTCGAACCGAAAGAAATGGCCGTAGGGCCAAAACCTCCGGACGAGCTTGTCCACTGAACCATAAATTCTATTCCAGTTCCTCCGAAAGCAGAACTGCCTCTGCCACACGCCGCATGGACTTGCGGGAGTCCATGCTCCGTTTTTGAATCCAGCGAAAAGCCTCGTTTCCGTCCATTTTGCGTCTGCGCATAAGGACCTCTTTGGCCCGTTCCACCAGTTTCCGGGTCTCCAGCTCCTCACTGATCACCTTGGTTTTAACCATGAGCTCTGTGTTGAGGATCGCGACTGCCGCCTGATTTGCAACTGCTGTAATGAGGTAAACTTCTGTGTCTGAAAATTCATGAGGTTCTGCTGTAAAACAGTTGAGCACCCCGATTACCTTTTCATCCTTTACTTGAAGCGGTACGCTGACCATGGATACCAGGCCAAGCTTTTTGGCCATTTCCTTTTCCTTGAACCGGGGCTCTGTTGACACGTCTCTGATGATAAGTGGCTGGTTGTGTGTGGCCACAAAACCGACCACTCCTTCATCCAAGGCCAGAGATCGGTCCTTCAGATAATCCGGGGCTATGGCCTGCGTAGCTTTCAGCCGGATCTTTTTCGGGTTTTCACTTTCGTCTATGAGCCACAACGAACAGATCTCAACGCCTGTTACCTTGGCCGTTACCATTACGATAAGCTTCAGAATATCTTCAAGATACTGGTCGGAGGTAATGGCGCGGCTGATATCCGTTAGAGCTTTGATGTATTTCTCGTAGGTTTCAGGCTTGTTTTTTTCCATTTGTCAGGTGCTCAATTCCACAATAACACATGCCACGGATGACGGCATTACCAAACTTCAGTATGAAGTATGAAGTGATCCGAAGTTCCCGTAACTAGCCTGCAGCGACCTCCTGATAGAGCTCTTTTGCATGATATGAACTTCGTACAAACGGCCCGCTGGCCACTGCGGAAAAGCCCATCTCAAGGGCGATCTCCTTCCAATAATCAAATTCTTCAGGAGGAATATAACGTTCAACTGGCAGGTGTTCTTTTGTAGGCTGAAGATATTGCCCCAGCGTCAAGATGCTGCATCCCGAATCGAGAAGGTCTTTCAGCGTTTTTTCGATTTCTTCCGAGGCTTCTCCCAGGCCGAGCATAAGGCCTGACTTGGTCGGGATTGTGGGATCAATCTGTTTGGCCTGCTTCAGCAAATCAAGTGAGCGATGGTAAATAGCACCTGGCCGGACTGAAGCATAAAGACGCGGGACGGTTTCAAGATTATGATTCAAAACATTGGGATGAGCCTTTATAACTGTCTGAAGGGCATCCCTGCTTCCTTGAAAATCAGGTATTAAAACCTCCACGAACGTGTCGGGCATTATTTTACGGATCTCTTTAATTGCCTCTGCAAAATGACCGGCTCCGCCGTCAGGCAGATCGTCCCGTGTGACAGAGGTGATGACCACATAGCTCAATCCCATGTTTTGTGCGGCCTCGGCCACCCTGACCGGTTCTCCGGGATCGAGGGAAACCGATGGTCCATGCGCCACTGCACAGAAACGGCAGTTGCGGGTACAACAGGGTCCCATAATAAGGAAGGTTGAAGTCCTTTGGGAAAAACACTCCCAGATATTGGGGCACTTGGCTTCCTGGCAAACCGTGTGAAGCCTGCTTTTCTTGAGCAGGCCCCTGACGCTTTCATATTCAGGCCCGGTCGGAAGCTTACGCTTTAACCAGCGGGGTTTTCGGATGAGCAATTTCGGATTCTGATTAGCCACAGACACACACAGACTGACACAGACATTTTTTCTCTGCCAATGGCGGCAGAGAAAAAACAATGTCTCCTTCACAGTCACAAAATGAATCGCCTAATTTCTGCTCTCGGATGCGCAAAGTTGACCAAAAGACCGATTTTATATCCCGTGGCCTTGAGGTAGTTGAGCAACTGGGCTTCATGAATCTTTTGCAACGAATCAATCGCTTTGATTTCCAAGATAACCTGATTTTCAACGACGATATCTGCATAATAATCCCCGACTTCCTTCTCCTTGTATTTAACCTTGATTGAGACTTGATTCTGCGCATTGAGTCCCCTGTCCATTAGTTCAACCAACAAGGCATTCTCATACACTTTTTCCAAAAAACCGGCGCCGAGTTCGCGATTTACCTCAAAGATCGCGCCGTTGATCTGGTAAGTTAGTTTGTTGATATCCATGGTGCCCAATTACTAATAGATGCCTTCATGTCGGATCAAGCGACAACTATTTTCCCCTGCGAAGTCCGCAGGGGAAAAGTCTGTGTGTGTCCGTGTGTGTCTGTGGCTATTGTATTGAAGTCCCGGCAGTTCTGACAGGCCTGTTATCACAAGCTCAACGCCAAAAACCGCTTCAAGGTGGCGCTTGACAGCCTCGCGTACTTGATTCATGGCTACCCTATGTGAAAGTTCCTGCTCCATGGAGGTCATCGTTATTTCCTGAAGACCGCAGGGATTTATCCAGCCAAAAGGCTCCAGGGAGAGATTGACATTAAGTGCCATGCCGTGAAAGCTGATTCCCCGGCGGATAGCTATTCCGACACTTCCAAGTTTATTCTTGCCGACCCATACGCCCCTGTTCGCGGGGTTCCTTTGAGCCATGATTCCCCAGTCATGGGCAGCTTTGATCATAACTTCTTCGAGTTTTTCAATATAATCGAGAACTGACAGTCTGGCAGCATGGAGATCAATGATGGGATACATGACAAGTTGGCCGGGTCCGTGAAAAGTAATGTCACCGCCCCGCTCCACACGGATCAAGGGAATGCCTGCTTTCTCCAGGGATTTTTTTGACACGGTCAGGTTATTCATACCGCTGTTGTTGCCAACGGTAAAAACAGGCGGGTGTTCCAATAACAAGACAACATCTGTGTCAATGCTTTTGTCTTTTCTGGCAGCCACAAGGTCGCTCTGCAGTCTCCATGCTTCTCTGTACTCTGTGGCAGGAAGCTCAATGCAGAGCCATTTTTTGTCTGACAGATCGTTCATTGTTGGATTGATGGTTGTTGATTGATGATTGTTTTTGCGAGCTACCTTGCGGACCAACTCCCAGGCCTCAATATCCTTACATACGTGTTTACCACTTTGTTAGCGCATAATAGTTTGAAATTGTATGAGAAATTCTTTGGGATTGACGATTTTAATTCCTATGTAGTTCTTAACCGATTTTAAATGTTTATCCCCTGAGATTATATGTGAGCATTCTAAGGCAACAGCGCATTCAATGAACATATTATCGCCTTGATCTTGTTCGATTATATTTAAGGAAGGAGTTGATGCTGAAAAGATAATGTTATGTCCTTCTGCAAAAGTATTTAATAATTCTCGAAATTCATTTTCGTTTTGCAGCCCAAGCCTTTTGAGGACTTCAACATATTCATCAACAATTTTCCTTGATAGGCAGAGTTTTATTTCCCCTTTTTTCCATAGATCAACAATTTTTTTAGGGTTGCCGCCAAAAAATGACGAGATAAAAACATTTGTATCAATAACAACTTTTATCATTTCTCGGCTCTAACCTTTTGGATAATTGAATCAATGTTATCAGAGCTGAACCCTTGTTTTTTGATTTTTGTACCGATTCGGCTCCAGAGGTCATCAATATAGGAGCCAATGTCTCTATTTTTCACATAATTTTCGAGTAGTTCCCTTACAATTTCACTTACATTTTTCCCTTCAGCTTTGGCAAAATTACTAACCTTGTTTTTGAGGGTTGGATCAATGCGGACGATCATTTGTGTTGCCATATGACACCTCCTTGCATGATAAGTTATATTAACAATATATACGACTGGCAAGAGGAGGTCAAACGAGATGAAAGGTTAAAAAACATTTCTTTGCAGGCGCAATCGCGGACGAAGTCAGCGCCGCGATTCCCGGCGACGCCAGTCGCCGGGAACGTAGAGCTGAGTGGCTGGGCAACGATAACCGAAAAACTATGATAAAGGTAA
>CBETWD010000038.1:0-16186 GCA_965539945.1 uncultured bacterium | reverse complement strand
TTTTTGCACAAAAGCATAAAGAGATCATTGCTGTGTATCTTTTTGGTTCCATAGCCACCGGGAGGGATAAGCTTGATAGTGATATCGATATTGCCATCATGGTAAATATCAAAGTATCCGGTTTGACAAGAATCGCCTGGGAGACCAGGCTGTCAGAATTAATTGGCAAGGATGTTGATTTAATTATTTTTGGACAATCGGGGGCTCTGCTCCGTCACCAGATTTTAAAATACGGTAAGCTTTTATATGAAAAAGATTTTCACGCTCGAGTGGAACAAGAGGTGAGAGCAAGGGCAGAGTACCTTGATACCCGTTGCCTCTATCAAAAGCTGGCTGCTTGATATGGTAGACAAAGAACTTCTTTCCAGAAAACTGTCATTTCTTCAAAATTATGTATCTGAGCTTAAGCAAGCGGATGATATCAATTGGGAGAAATACACTGTAGACCCCAGGACAAGGGCCTTTGTGGAAAGGTACCTTCACCTCGCGATCGAATCTGTTTTTGATATTGCCAATAACCTCATATCATTTCATGACTGGCGGGAACCAGACAGCTATCGGGATATATTCGTAATTTTACATGAAAACAAAGTCATACCCAAAGAAACCTTGCATTCATTTCAAGAAATGGCATCTTTTCGCAATATATTGGTTCACCGGTATGAAAAAATCGATGATGAAATTGTATTTGGAGTTTTCAAGAAACGCCTTGTGGACTTCGATCTGTTTGGGTCGCTAATAAAAAACTGGGCTGAAAAACAGTAAGGTCAATGGTAGGCGTTCAGGGTTCACCGTTCAGGGTTACCTTACGAGACCTCGGGCCAACTGCTATGTCTCAATATCATCAAATCGTTCCCCTGATGCCTTCTAAATTCAGAACTCACGAATCAACGGTTCAGATTTGCAGTGGACTCTGAACCTTGAACCTCTGAACAGTTACCTTTCTCCCCGAAGACCGTAAAGGCATGGCTCGATGTCCTGGAAAGGATGTATCTGGTTTTCGCTGTAAGACCCTATACAAAGTCCATCTCAAGGGCCGTGTTGAAACCGCCCAAGGTGTACTTCTTTGATACCGGGGATGTGATAGGGGACGATGGAGCACGATTTGAGAACATGGTGGCAGCCTCTCTCCTGAAACGCATCCACTTCTTGACCTTGACTTGAAAGTTGATCAAGAGCCTGCGGTGACCTATTTCAAGCCAAGGGGCATACCGTTGCGCGGTCTTGATGAAGTTATTCTGACTGTTGAAGGTTTTGAGGCATTGCGTATGAGTGATATGGAGGGAATGGATCAGGACGCCGCTGCTGTTCGGATGGGCATCTCCAGACAGACGTTCGGACGAATTCTGGCAACAGCCAGGAAGACGGTGTCTACTGCAATAGTAAAGGGCATAGGCCTGCGTATAGAAGGGGGTAACTATATCCTTAGTTGAAGGACGCATCTAGATGTTGGGAGAGAGGCCTCATAAACGCTGATTTATTTTTGCGCCGAATGGACTAATGAACGTCCAACATCGAATGTTGAATGGGAAAAGATGAAGAAACAGACTTATGACCTGGAAGAAAGGCTGTTCGAGTACTCGGTGAAAATCATAAATAGCTGTTGGATGTTCGGTCTTGGATGTTTGTTTTTCATTCGATGTTGGACGTTGGACGTTCGATGTTCGACGTTCATCTTTCAAAATAGGACTAAAATCCCAGGTCCCCCAACGCGTAAATGCGCCCTGAGCTGAAGATGTTAAGGGCCTGGATAAAAGGCGCTCTTTAGGGCTGCTGTCTCCACCTGCCAGGTGATTTTTTGTTGCCATTCTTCTCCGGGTTCAAGTATCAGTTCTTGGTGGGCCATGATGGAAATAGCCTGGACGGTCTTTTCATAGCCGCTCTCTGACTGGGCTACTGTGTTCACTGGGAATCCCCAGATAGTGCTGTCCCGGCCAAGATCAATATGGAGTTCGACGCCTATCGCCTGATCCACAAAGGTTATCTTATTCCCTGTTTGCTCCCAGGGAGAACTGAAATTCTGTTCTTGTCCTCCCACAAGGATTTTCCCGTTTCCTAAGGCCAAAAATACCGGAAAGATATTCCATTCTACACCAAATCGGCAGGTTATCCGGTCTGTGGAATCGTTTTTAAGGGCGTATTTGGCAGTGATTGCCATGCCCCTATTCTTGAAGATGAAGCTCTTGGTCAGACGAACCGGCCTTTTGGGGGAACCAGGCACGTAGAGACCTCCATCTCTTACAAGAACAAGAGTTCCCCCGTCAATACGGGATTCAAAGGGCTGGTTGGCAAAATCTCCCCATTCTCTGAAATCGCACCTCTTGAAATCATCGAGGATGGCCGTTGGGTCGAAAAAGTGATCTATAAAGGAATTCCTCTTGTACCAATCGTATGTGAGTTCATCCAGCATGGAAAGGTCCACGGTCTTTGTAAGCTTGTGGATGCTTGAGACACCTTCACTTAGTTCTCCGTTATTGTCGTATGTCCCATTCTCCAGGATTTTTCTCAGGGCCTGATGGTATGCTTCAGGCCTTCTGGTCAAGGTGTTGCAATAGTTGTTAGGAGGGTCGAGCAGGGAGAATTCAACTAATTGTCCACCAGAGTGTGGTTCAAAGACCAGACAGGCATCTCCGGACGAAATGATGACCTCCGGGAGGCCGTCTTTATTAATATCTGATTCCTCGATTAAGAGGTCTTGTCCTTTGCGGAGTCCGGCCTCGGCCTTGAGTATTGACTGCCACACGGCATTTCTTAAATGTGGAAGATAAAGACCGCCGAAGATACCGTGCCAATAGGCGTCATTACACTGGGCCGAAAGGATATAGTCCCTGGCCTGTCTGTCGGGTGAGCGGGTATTGAGGCTCATCCGGCTTACAGCAGAAGTGCGTTTGTGCATGTGGTTTGACTCCGGGTACTTCACAAAGAAATTTTTCCAGTGCCCTCCACGCAAAAATGGCCTGTAGACCTCTTTGGCCTCCGGGCCCAAGGACTTGATCAATTCCTGGAGCTTCAGAATATTGTCTGCAGGA
Source organism: uncultured bacterium (assembly GCA_965539945.1). Classification (GTDB taxonomy): domain Bacteria; phylum Desulfobacterota; class Dissulfuribacteria; order Dissulfuribacterales; family UBA3076; genus UBA3076. The sequence goes on along the minus strand of CBETWD010000038.1, from coordinate 13,157 downwards.
AGAGTCCACTGCTCCATTTCCTCATAGGATGCGTTGGGGAGATAGCAGACACCTGATGCGGGCACCTTGTCCATGACTTGTGAAAATGTAGTCCAATCAATGAATTCCTCTTTCCATCGGGAAGTGGACTCCAGGAAATTATCAAGCCATCCGTCTTCGTAAACCCACTTATGAGTACCGGGCCAAGCGCCGAACTTTTCTCCGTCGTCTACATAAATAGCCATCTTCCCTTTTGCAGCAATCTGTCTCAAGTATTCCTCAAGCTCGTTCATTGGCAAAAAAGGGATAAGATAACGTAAAGTCTCATCTATTGGAAAAACCGCCAGTGTCTCTCCACCTGACTCTGTCAGATAGTAACCATGGAGATCTTCTTTATTAAAACCTGTTACAAGGAAATGCCGGTCATCTACGATAACAAATTGTATGCCCGCATCCAACAGATCCTCAATTATCTGGTTTTCCCATACCCTCTCTGTAAGCCAGACTCCTTTGGGTCTTTGCCCAAGACGCCGCTCAAGGTATTCACTGAGTTTTAGTATTTGTTCTTTTCTGTCCTCTCGGGATATGGTGGCAAGGACCGGTTCATAAAAACCACCGCCCAAAAGTTCTATTTGTCCTTCATCTGCCATGCTGCCCATGAGGTCAATAATTGCAGTATCGTTGTCTTCCCACCAGGAAAGAAGAGTGCCACTGACATGGATGGAAAATGGAAGCCATGAGGCCTTGGAGATGGCCTGCAGAAAAGGGCGATAGCATGTGTTGGTCAACCTCTCTATAACGTGGTGAAAGTTGCCAAGAGGTTGATGGTTATGGAGACCGAAAAGGACAGGCAGTTTGGACATATTGTGTCCTCCTGTTTATAGATAATGCTGAATTGTGAATGCTGAATGTTGAATTGTGGAAGAAGATTTAAAAAACATATACTTTACCTTAATTCAAAATTCAACATTCAACATTCAAAATTACATATACCTCTTTACTTGATTGAGATAGTCTTATTTGTTATCAATGGGATCACTTTTTTAACTTATTTCATTTTATAATATGGCTGGAGCTCAAAAAACTTTGTTAGAACCTGCTGGTGCAAAAGACCCTTTGTCTCCTCGCAGATTGAGCGGCAAAACCTTGGTTTTAGAAATTGATGGTCTTAGAAAGGCCTTTGCGAACAACGAACTCAAGGTGGAGGTGCTGAAGGATCTCAAGTGTTCGATTTATTCTGGTGAAATTGTTGGAGTAGTTGGGGCTTCAGGGGTTGGGAAGACCACCTTTCTTCACATACTGGGCACTCTGGATTGCCCTACCAGCGGTAAGGTTTTCCACTTTGGAGAGGATGTGTTTTCCTGGAATGATGCTAAACTCTCAAGGTTTCGTAATAAAGAACTGGGATTTGTCTTTCAGTTTCATCACCTCTTGCCGGAATTTTCCGCACTTGAGAATGTTATGATGCCGTGTTTTGTGGCTGGGGAATCCAGATCCAAGGCCAGGGAAATGGCAAAGGATATACTGGCTGAAATTGGTCTTGAGAGGAGATTTGATCACCGCATTGGTCAACTCTCAGGTGGTGAGCAGCAACGAGTAGCCCTGGCAAGGGCCATGGTAAGAAAACCCAGGTTGCTCCTTGCTGACGAACCTACTGGAAATCTTGACGAAAGGACTGGAGAAAAGGCTGCGGAATTAATTTTTACCTTAAATAGACGATACGGCACAACCGTGGTAGTTGTTACCCATAATTTGGCCTTAGCAAGCCGTATGGACCGATGTATCGGGTTGGCAGAGGGCCGGGCTGTTGAGCTCAACGCCTCTGAACTTAAGAATTTTGGTGTGGGACGCATATCTTGATGGTAATAATTTAATTTTATATGGGAAAAAATAAATGAAAACCTCTGATTTCATACGAAGGCCGATAGTCTTTATATACAGATCATTTTACTTACTTGCAGTATGTCTTGTTTTGTCTCTGCCTTTTCAATTTATTCCGGTCTCCAGTAGCATGGGGAGCATTTCTCTTCCATCTGCAACCATTCTCGGGACCCCGCTGGCTTATTATGGACCAAAAGACAAGTCATGTCTGGCAGATGAGGTAGGGGAAGGACTTTCCAGACGCCTTGAATCTCGTGGATATACAGTGCTTTTGTCAAAAGACAAACCACCAAAGTCTTTGGATGATGTTATTAAAGCCGGAAAGGCCCAGCAGGTTCAGTTTGTGTTTTATGGGAGTATCAGCTGTCTTGGAGAGTGGTTGGGCCTGAATTTAAGGCTCGTTGACCTGGAGGATGCTGCTGGTAAGCCAAGGGTTCTTTTTGCCAAAGGGGACCGGCGCGAGATGAATCTGCTTTTGGATCAGATGGAAGCCGAGATGGTAAAGGTCCTGGCTGCCCCTTACCTGTTAGCGGAGGTATGTGTCAGTGGTAACAGGAGAGTGGATACTGACGCAATCCTGCAGGCGACTGTGACCAGGGCCGGAGATCTCTTCGATCCTGAGATTATTGCCTCTGATATTAAGGGCATATATAAGATGGGTTTTTTCAATGACGTGCAGGTGGATGTCAATGAGAGTCCTTCCGGTCGCATCGTGACCTTTATTCTGAAAGAAAAGCCGGTCATACAGGAAATCAAATTGTCCGGCAATAAAGAAATTTCAGAGGAAAAGATACGCGAGGTTCTGGATCTTAAGCCATATACCATTATTCAGGAAAAGACCCTTCAGGAAAATGCCGAGAAGATCAAGGCCCTATATATGGAAAAGGGCTATATCGAAACCAGTATTCTGACCTCAGTAGAACAGGTGTCAGGGCAGGCAGCCGATGTGGTATTTGAGATTGCGGAAGGAGAGCCGGTCCGCATCAAGGCCATTGAATTCCAAGGCAACCATACTTTTTCTGATAAGCAATTAAAAAAATTGTTGGAGACCTCTGAGAAAAAACCTCTCTGGATTCCTTCCTGGAGCAATATCGTGGCCCTGTTTAAGGGGGACCGGGCTGTCCTAAAGCATGATGCCATGGAGAGGGATCTTGGAAGGATTGCCGCCTATTACCATAATCGGGGTTATGTGGATGCCAAAGTGGGTAGTCCTACGGTCCGGAGGGAAGATACCTGGCTCTATATCACGATTCCCATAGAAGAGGGAAGTCGTTATGGAGTAGGTCAGGTAGATATAGAGCAGGACTTTTTCAAGGACAAGGAAAAACTTTTAAGCGAGCTTAAGATCACTCAAGAGCCTGTTTTCAGCCGGCAGGTACTTCGCCAGGATATATTGAAGCTCACAGATCTGTATGCAGATGAGGGTTTTGCCTATGCGGATATTACTCCGAGGATTGAAAAGGACCCGGAGAAAAAGCTGGTAAACATTACATTGCTGGTGAATACAGGCCCAAGTGTAAAGTTTGAACGAATAGAAATAGTTGGAAATACAAGGACCAGGGATAAAGTTATCAGGAGGGAACTCAGGGTCAAAGAGCTTGAGCCTTTCAGCGCTTCCGGGTTCAGAAAGAGTAGCCAAAGGCTGAACAGATTAGGTTACTTTGAGGATGTAAATCTTACCCCCAGCAAAGGGAGCAGCGAAGAATATATGAACCTCAAGGTGGAGGTTAAGGAGCGGGCAACCGGCACCTTCAGTATAGGGGCAGGTTATAGCTCAGTGGAAAATCTAATGCTCATGGGGGAGATTAGTCAGCGGAATTTCCTTGGGAAGGGTCAGACCCTGAGTTTCAGGGGTATACTTGGCTCGGAGACTAATCGATACTCACTGAATTTTGTCGAGCCTTATTTCAGGGATACTCAACTTTCCCTTGGTATTGAAATGTACAATTGGGAGCGGGAATATGACGACTACACAAAGGAAAGCATGGGAGGTGCGTTGCGTTTCGGCTACCCACTGAACGATGATCTCAGTACGTTTATTAAGCTGAGAATGGACAATACTGACATATCGGATGTTTCTGACAATGCATCAACAATCATAAAGGATTCACAGGATATCCATTCTACCAGGTCTGTAAGCACGGGTCTTATCTATGACACAAGAGATGACTACTACAACCCCTCCCACGGCTGGAACAACAAAATCTCAATTGAATATGCAGGGGGAATCCTGGGCGGTGACAGTGCCTTTGTAAAACTGGAAGGCGGTATCAGCTATTACCATCCCATATGGAAGTCCATCATCGGCCATGTGAGGGGTGGAGCCGGCTATGTGACCGAGTGTGGAGGAGGAAAACTCCCTATTTACGAACGCTTTTTTCTGGGCGGGATCGACTCTGTCAGAGGTTACAAGTATGGCCGTATAAGTCCTACAGATCCAAATAGCGAAGATGACGATCGTGTCGGCGGTAATTACATGGGTTTTATACAGATTGAGACCATCTTCCCTCTGCTGGAAAATATGGGGCTGAATGGTGTAATCTTTTTGGATATGGGGAATTGCTGGGACGATGGTAATGGTTACACCAACCAAACTACACGCATGTCTGTGGGTCCCGGCATAAGGTGGCTGTCTCCCATAGGGCCCCTTCGCATAGAGTGGGGTTTCAATATAAATAAAGAGGAGGATGACGATACAAGCAACTGGGAATTCAGGATGGGGGGAAGCTTTTGAATTGTGTGATTTGGTGATTTGGTGATTGGTAGACTATGAAGACACTTGGAGAAATAGCACAACTGTTGCAGGGAGAACTCAAAGGACCTCCTGAATTCAATGTCAGCGGCATACAGGCCTTGACGGCTGCAGGGCCGGACGAAATAAGTTTTGCTGTCGGATCCCGCTATGGGGAAGAGGTGGAGAAGAGCATGGCAGGGGCCTTGATACTTCCAAAGGACTGGCCCTACGTGTTGGATCGTCCCTCTATTCTGGTCAAAGATCCATATCTCAGCTATGCCTTAATAGCATCTGCTTTTTTGGATAAGCCTTTCAGTGCGTTGGGGGTGAGTTCAAAGGCACATGTGGGATCGAATTGTGAAATAGACCGTAATGTCAGTATATATCCCGGAGTATTTATTGGTGATAGGGTGCGCATTGGTCCGTATATAACACTCCATCCCGGAGTGTATGTGGGAAATGATGTGTGTATTGAAGACGAAACAACCTTGTATCCCAATGTAGTAGTGTATGAGGGCTGTCGCCTGGGGAAAAGGGTGGCAGTACATTCAGGGACGGTGATTGGAAGCGATGGGTTCGGTTATGCCAGGCGCGGTGAATCCCATGTAAAAATTCCCCAGATCGGCATAGTCGTGATAGAGGACGATGTGGAGATAGGCGCCAACGTCACCATAGACAGGGCGGCCCTGGGAGAAACCCGTATAGGCCGTGGCACCAAGATCGATAACCTCGTACAGGTCGGCCACAACGTGTCTATAGGGGCCGACTCATTGCTTGTGGCCTTTGTCGGTATCGCAGGGAGTACCCGTATAGGTAAGGGAGTGGTGCTGGGAGGTCAGGTCGGTGTAGGAGGTCATATAGAATTGGGGGATCGAGTCATGGTAGGTGCGCAATCCGGAGTTACCAAGAGCCTGACAGCAGGCGAGGTGGTTACAGGGTCTCCTGCAATGCCTCACAAATTGTTTTTAAGGGTTGGAATTGCTCTCAAGCGCCTTCCTGAGCTGATAAAGCAAGTCCGTGATCTTAAAGGACGTATAGACAGACTTGAAGACAAATTATTGGGAGAGGGGAATGGAAAAGATGCATAGCCAACTCCGAATACAAGAGATATCGGCCCTGTTGCCTCACAGGTATCCTTTTTTGCTGGTTGACCGTGTTTTGAGCTTTGAACCTGGTGTAGGCATCAAATCACTTAAGAACGTTACCATAAACGAGCCTTTCTTTCAGGGTCACTTTCCCGGAGAGCCTATTATGCCCGGGGTCCTTATCCTGGAGGCCATGGCCCAGACAGGGATCATTTTTGCCAAGAATACAGATCCGGAGGGTCTTGAGGGTAAGCTCATGGTGTTTGCAGGGATGAATGATGTACGATTTAGAAAACCGGTGGTCCCTGGCGACCAGTTGATTATGGATTTAAAACTCATAAAACGTAAATCGATTATATGGAAGATGGAAGGCAAGGCATCTGTCGATAATAAGGTCGTGGCAGAGGCTGTGCTTATAGCAGCCGTTCAATAAATTAGTCGCCTGTGGCGGGACTCTAACTAATGAAAATTCCTATACTATTAAATTATAGTGCTTGGACAATCTGATGATTATCGAGAGAAATATACACCCAACAGCCATAATTTCCCCGGATTCAGAAATTGCAAGAGGAGTAAAGATAGGGCCCTATGCGGTTGTCGGGCCTGACGTCGAGATAGGGCCGGAGACGGAAATAGGCCCCCATACTGTAATTGAGGGACATACCAGGCTTGGAGAAAAGATAAAGGTTTTCCAGTTTGCATCTATTGGAGCTCCTCCTCAGGATCTGAAGTACGCCGACGAGCCCACAAGGGTTGAGATAGGCGATCAGACTATAATTCGGGAGTTTGTCACAGTCCACCGAGGGACTCAAGGAGGAGGCGGTATTACAAGAGTCGGGAAGCAGTGCATGCTTATGGCTTATTGTCATGTGGCCCATGACTGCCAAATTGGAGACAGTGTGATCATGGCAAACGGGGTCACTCTTGGGGGACATGTGGAGATAGGAGAGTGCGTCATCATCGGTGGACTGTCAGCTATCCATCAGTTCTGCCGAATCGGTGCCCATGCCTTTCTGGGCGGCATGTCAGGTGTAAATAAGGATATACCTCCTTATGTGAAGTACTGGGGCCAAAGGGATCATCTCTATGGTCTGAATCTGGTGGGGCTGAGACGGCAAGGGCTTTCGAGAGAGGTTATTGACGCCCTGAAAGAGGCTTATCGAGTGGTCTTTCAAGGGGGTGATACTGTGAGAGATGCCCTTGATGTCGTGGAGTCCAGCTTAGGAGCCATGCCCGAGGTAAAAAGATTTACCGAGTTTATCAGGTCTTCCAAAAGGGGCGTACCCATGGCCTCAGGTGGAGAAGAGGAACCTTAATGCAGGACCATCCTTTGGGGCTGGTGGCAGGAGGAGGGCAGTTTCCTCTGCTGTGCGCCAGGGCTGCCAGAAGACAGGGCCGCGGGATAGTGGCGGTAGCTCACAAGGGGGAGACAGACCCCTTGCTTTCAGAGGAAGTGGACCAAATTGAATGGGTTTATCTGGGGCAGTTAGGCAAGCTCATAAAGACACTTAAAAAAGCAGGGGCGTCAGAGGCCATATTTGCAGGCTCTATAACAAAGACCAGGATATTTAAGGACGTCCGCCCTGATCTCAGGGCAATAAACCTGTGGCGACGCCTGGACAACAGGCTGGATGACGGGATCTTGAGGTCCATTGCTGCGGAGCTTGAGCAAGAAGGCATCCGGATTCTTCCTTCTACCGTTTTCTTAAAGGAACTACTCCTCCCTTCCGGCATATTGACCCGTTGCAACCCCTCAAAAAGCCAGTGGGAGGATATTCATTTCGGCTGGGAACTCGCAAGGGAGATAGGACGCCTTGACATAGGCCAGTGCCTGGTAGTCAAGGACCGCGCTGTACTGGCTGTCGAGGCAATTGAAGGAACAGATCAGACCATCCGGCGGGGCGGGCAACTGGGTGGGTCGGGTGCGGTAGTAATAAAGGTTTGTAAACCCACACAGGATACCAGATTTGACCTTCCTTCCGTGGGAGTTGGAACCATTGAGCAGATGATCCGGGTCAAGGCATCAGTCCTGGCTGTGGAGGCCGGCCGCACCCTGTTTTTTGACAGGGATTCTACCATTGAGTTGGCTAACAGGTCGTCAATAGCCGTAGTGGGTATTGACGGAGATCATTCCTCACGACACTCGTAGCAAAACACGGATTGCCTTTGTGTTGTGCAATATTAACGGAGAAGTAACTATTCAGGTGAATAGACTGAAGGTAGAAGGCTAATAGGGACAAATCATGCGTGATCACACAAAACTGCGGGCATTTGAGTTGGCTGGCGAGATTGCAGTATTAGTTTAGAGGATTCATCTCTGTTCGATTGTTGCGAAATGGTTGAAATCCTTCAGCCTTCAGCCTTCAACCTTCAACCTGAATAGTTACACGGAGAAACACATTGATTCGGACAGCAGTCATAGGAGTGGGATATCTGGGGCGGTTTCATGCCCAGAAGTATGCGCAGATGGAGGGAATAGACCTTGTCGGAGTAGTGGACATATCTCCTGAGCGTGCACAGGACGTGGCCAAAGAGGTAGGGACCGATGCCTATACCGATATCCATGAGATCGCAGGAAAGATCGATGCGGCATCAGTGGTTGTCCCCACTATTCATCATCACGAAGTTGCCAAGATACTGTTTTCCCATGGTGTGCATTGCATGCTTGAGAAGCCTATCTCTACCACTGTGGAGGAAGCGGATGAGCTCATTAGCTTGGCAAAGGAGCAAGGCCTGATACTCCAGGTGGGGCATTTGGAACGATTTAACCCTGCCATAAAGGTGCTTGAGGCAAAGGTGATGCATCCCCTCTTTATAGAGGCCCACAGGCTGAGCGGCTTTAAGGACAGGGCTACTGACGTGGATGTAGTCCTGGATCTGATGATTCACGATCTGGAAATAATACTGGCCCTGGTGCACTCACCCCTTAAAGAAATAAGGGCAGTGGGTGTGCCGGTACTCACCCCCAAAGTGGATATTGCAAATACAAGGCTTATTTTCGAGAATGGATGTACTGCGAATCTTACGGCAAGCCGGATTTCTCTCCAAGATATGCGCAGAATCAGGGTGTTTCAGCCAGGGGCCTATATCTCTGCGGATTGCGCAGAACGCAAGAGTCTTGTTGTGACCAGAGACTTAAGCGCAGGCCCAATGACCGCCATCAAACCTGAATTCAAGACCCACGATGGAACAGACATGCTCTATGACGAACTTGAGTCATTTGTAAGGGCAGTGCAAGGCCTTGAAAAACCAAAAGTTACAGGAGAATCGGGCAGGAGGGCACTGAAGCTCGCCCTGGATATAAATGCCCGGATTATGCAAGGGCTCAACACCTCAGATCTAGGCAGTATTATCAGGAATCAGCAATGATTCCGCTGAAATTATAGACAATGTTGAATGTTGAATGTTAAATTAAGGTATATGTTTTTTAAATCTTCTTCCACAATTCAGCATTCAGCATTTATTGTACGTCGCAGATTGGGCTTTTTTGCAGTATAACCAGCTACGAGGAATTAGTGGGTGCAGGTATTTGTCATAGCCGGAGAGGCCTCCGGCGACCTTCATGGTTCAAACCTTATCCGTGCCCTTAAGTCCAGACTGCCTCAGGCAAGATTTGTAGGCATTGGCGGTCCAAAAATGGAAGAGGCAGGGCTGGAGTTACTGTTTCCAAGCTCTGATCTCGCGGTGGTAGGAGTGGTGGAGGTCATCGGTCATATCAGACCGATTTTAAAGGCCTTTGGCCGTACCACAGCATGGCTCCGCAAAGAGAGACCGGATTTACTCATTCTCATAGATTATCCGGGGTTTAACCTCCAGGTGGCCGGCAGGGCAAAGAAGCTGGGGATCCCCATATTTTACTATATCAGTCCCCAGGTATGGGCCTGGCGTCAGGGCAGAGTGAAAAAGCTTCGCCGTCTGGTAGATCGAATGGCTGTTATTTTGCCCTTTGAGAAAGCCTTTTTCAGGTTTCGCGGCATGGAAGTGAGTTTTGTGGGCCATCCCCTTCTTGACGTAGTCAAGGCCGAGGTCTCCAAAACCGAATTTTGCAGAAAGGCAGGGCTCAATCCGGAAAGTCCAATAGTGGGACTTGTCCCCGGCAGCCGAAAGAGCGAGGTCTCCAGGCTATTTCCTGTGATGGCAGGTGCTGCCGAGAGGATCTTTCAAGATAGGCAGGATGTCCAGTTTGTGGTACCGCTTGCTCCATCCCTTGATCCCGGAATTCTGGAATCGTTCAATTGCCCGATCACTATATCTTTTGCCACAGACCCACACAGACAATTACAGACGGATAAATCACCAAATCACCAAATTACCAAATCACCAAATCACCAAATCATTCGGGTGGTGAAGGGGCAGACCTATGATGCCATAGCCGCTTCTGACTTGATACTTGCGGCCTCTGGAACCGTCACCCTTGAGGCTGCTATTTTGGAAACTCCCATGGTAGTTACTTACAAGGTATCACCTGTTACATATTTTCTGGGAAGATGCCTTGTAAAGGTGCCTTTTGCATCCCTGGTAAACCTGGTTGCAGGACGCCGGGTAGTAACTGAGATAATTCAGCGAGGTGTCACTCCTGAGCGACTCTCTCAAGAGGCACTGTCTCTACTCAGAGACCAGGCCGGGAGGGAGAATATGATCAAGGACTTGAAGGAGGTAAAGAACGCCCTGGGTGGATCAGGAGCGACAGAAAAGGCGGCAGACCTCGCCATGGATCTGATTCCCGGCACGCGTGTAGTCTGGCAAAGCCAATGAAAAAGCGTCCGGCGGCAATTAATCTGATTTGGCTTTTTATGATACTCTTGGCTACTGTGGTCGCCTCTTACAACGGCAGGATGAAGCAACTGGTTGATGCTTCATTCGAATCCGCAAAGAGTTCCGTCAATCTGGCGATCGGCTTGATCGGGATTATGGCACTATGGCTTGGTCTTATGAAAGTCGCTGAAGCCGGGGGCTTGATGCGTCTTATTGCCCGCGCCATCCGTCCAGTCATGCACCGTCTGTTTCCGGATGTACCTGCCGAGCATCCGGCCATGTCGGCCATGATTATGAATATGGCCGCCAACGCCCTGGGACTTGGCAATGCCGCCACACCAATGGGAATCAAGGCGATGATGGAACTCGACCGGCTGAATCCGAACAAGGGAGAGGCTAGCAATGCGATGTGCCTGTTTCTGGCGATCAATACATCGAGCGTTACGATCCTTCCGCTGGGCGTAATCGGCGTGCGGGCAGCCGCCGGTGCTGCAGAACCCGCTTCCATTCTTATTCCTTCACTTATTGCAACAATCTGCTCTACCATAATAGCCATTATCGCCTCAAAGACCTTTGTTCGCTTCAGTAATCATAAAACACCCGTAGAGACAGTGAGCAAAGACCATGAGGATACGGAACAGGACTCTGCCACTGTCTACAATGGAGAAAAAGAAGTCGATGAAGAACTTCACCCGCCCGGATGGGTCGGCAGGTGGGCGGTCATCCTGATCATCCTTGCCTTTGCGGGTGGGGCCGTGTTTCGTCTAATCACCGGTACTGATTGGCAAGACTTGGGCAGAGAAATTTTTTCTTACTGGTTGGTCCCTGTAATTATGTGCAGCCTTCTTTTGTTTGGTTATCTCAGAGGCGTCAAGGTATATGAAGCTGCTACCGCGGGCGCAAAGGAAGGGTTCCAGGTGGCGGTAAAAATTATCCCTTTTCTTGTAATGATCCTGGTTGCCATCGGCATGTTTCGGGCCTCAGGCGCTTTTGACCTGATGGTATCGGCGTTCCAACCGCTCACATCAATGATCGGAATGCCGACGGATGCCCTTCCTATGGCCTTTATGAGGCCCCTTTCAGGCTCCGGGGCGTTTGGAATCATGAGTGAGGTAGTGAGCCGTGCCCCGGACAGTTTCTCATCCTTTTTGGTCTCCACAATGCAGGGTTCCACGGAAACCACTTTCTACGTCCTGGCAGTATATTTCGGTGCTGTTGGCGTGGTTCGGACCCGACATGCAGTAGCGGCTGCCCTGCTTGCAGATATAACAGGGATTATAATGGCGCTCGTTATGTGTCACATGATGTTCTAGGGTAAATTGAGCGATTAGCCATTAGCGATTAGCTTTTCAGGATGAATATGAATAAAAAACTGTCCAATATTGTTTTGATAGGGATGCCCGGGTCAGGCAAGAGCACAGTCGGCGTCATTTTGGCTAAGCTGACGTCACTCGACTTTGTTGATACGGATGTCCTTATCCAGACATCCCATGGTCGATCCCTGCAAGACATAGTAGACACAGACGGTCACATGGCCTTACGTAAGATCGAGGAGGATACCCTCCTTGGTATAGACTGCCGGAATTACGTCATCGCCACAGGGGGAAGCGCTGCTTACAGTCATGCCGCCATGACGCACTTGAAGGCAGCGGGCATAATCGTTTTTCTTGATGTGGATCTGCTGACACTGGAATCAAGAATAAATAATTTTGACACGAGAGGCTTGGCAAAACGCCCGGGTCAGAGTTTTGCTGAACTGTTTGATGAACGCTTTGTCTTGTACACGAAGTATGCAGACGTCACAGTGAAGTGCGCCGACCTTACACAAGAAGAGGTCTGTGGAAGAATCATCTATGAGCTGAGGACGAGAAAGCTAATACCTAGGTTGAGCGTTTAGCTTTGAAAAATCAAGGTATTACGTTAATTAGAAATAATACCCAACGGGTTCACCCTGTTGAATGCAGCTTCGCTGCCCCCTTTGGGGATTCAACAGGGTAAATGTTTGTAATAGCAAAACATCCTGTAATCATATAACGCAGAACTCAGCCGCCGCTAATCAGGCGGAACTCTGAATTACGGAACAGCACTTAACATTATGCGGGGCAGAGACTTCCAAAATTTAATAGACGCGGTTAGCGGCGGCTGCAGCGTCTGGTTGGCTGGCCTGCTCCAACTTCTCCGCTATCCACTGATTCAAACTCTTGCCCTCGCGTCTTGCCCTCACGTATGTCACTCGGTGCAGATGTGGCGGCAGACGGAGCATCAAACGGCCAGAGAACGGTTTGTCTGGCTCTTCGCCTCGCGCCTGGCAGAAGTCCAGGTAATCATCAATAGAATCCCGAAACGCTTGCTCTATTTCCTCAACACTTCTGCCTTGGAACGTAATTACGTCCCGCAGATCAAGCACCTCCCCATGGAAGATACCGGACTCATCGTCAAACTCAACGTGACCCGTGTAGCCTTTGTATTTCAGCATAGCTCTTTACTCCTCGGGTCTGAGTTTGTTTCTTTTAGGAATCGTTTCATCGACTTTATAGCGCCTTTATCAGCCTCTTTTCGCGGGTGAGAGCGATGAAACACTGCCCGCACTTCGTTCAAGTATACTCGCACACGCGACCCTTTGCCCTCGCTTAATTTGGCACCGAGAGCAATAAGCAACTTCTCAATACTCCGAAAAACCGCCGAGCTTTTGGCATTCGAATTAATGCGATTGTTTGCTTTTA
>CBETWD010000037.1:0-16815 GCA_965539945.1 uncultured bacterium | reverse complement strand
GAATAGGATGTTTAATTATGCCTAATATAACCTTTTTGCCGGCCAACGTGACTGTAATCGCAGATCAGGATGAAAATCTGCTAAGGGCAGCTATGAGGGCCGGAGTACATATTAACTCCTCATGCGGTGGGGCAGGGGTATGTAACAAGTGCCGCATTCTCTTAGAGCGAGGTCAGGTCCGGGGAGAGGCTTTGCCGGAAGGGGGATGGAAGGCCTGTGCCACCTTTCCGGTCTCAGACGTGGTGGTCCGTGTACCGGTTGAATCTGAGATGAACCGAAAAGTTCTCAGACGGCCGACGGCCGGAAAGGCTGCATCCTGGATCAAGGCCCAGGACGAGGTCATAAGCTGGAAACTTCATCCTGCAGTGCGAAAACACCTTATCAGCTTGCCTCAGCCAAGCCTTCAGGACAGTGCGAGTGACCTTGACAGGCTAAAACGCGAAGTTATTCAGGGCCGGCTTCAGGCAATTTCACTGGAGGTAGATAACCAGGTCCTTTTTAATCTACCGGAATCTGTCCGGAGCAATGACTGGAGAGTCACTGTCAGCTTGATGGAGGGCGCAAAAAAAGATGTCCGTCGTCTAATTCGTGTGGAGCCTGGTGATACCACAGGCCAGCATCTGGCTGTGGCCGTGGATATAGGGACTACTACCGTGTCAGCTCAGTTAGTGGATCTTAGAAACGGAGAGGTTTTGGGAGAGGCATCCAATTACAATCCGCAGATCAGTTATGGGGAAGATGTTATCTCCCGTATAGAGTTTGCAAGAAAGGAAGAAGGCCTTAAGACGCTGCAAAAAAAGATAATTGACTGTCTTAATGGGCTTATAGTGGAACTTTTTTCAGAAACTGGTTGGGAGAAGGAGGCCTTGAGTTTCATTACTATAGCTGCAAATACCGTAATGATTCACCTTTTTCTCGGGCTTGATACGCGTTTTCTGAGGACCCAACCCTATACTCCTGTTGCCACACAGTTCCCTCCGGTAAGGGCCATAGAGTCGGGTATAAATGTTCCTGAGCATGTGCGTATGTTTTTAGGTCCTTGTGTTGCCAGTTACGTTGGTGCGGATATCGTGGCCGGAGTGGTAGGCGTGGGGCTTAACCACCATCCGGAGCTTACGCTCTTTATAGATTTAGGAACAAACGGAGAGATAGTCCTTGGAAATCAGGACTGGATGGCCTGTGCAGCCTGCTCAGCAGGTCCTGCCTTTGAGGGGGGCGGGATAAAGCACGGCATGCGCGCTACCACAGGGGCGGTTGAGGTGGTACATATACATCCCGAGACATTTGAACCTATGGTCTTGACCATTGGGGGCAGAAAGGCCAAGGGAATATGTGGATCAGGTATAATCAGTCTGCTCGCAGGACTTTTCATGGCAGGTGTGCTGGATCAGCAGGGAAAGTTTTATAACGACTTGGGGACAGAGAGGGTCCGCCCGGGAAGAGATGGGTGGGAATATGTATTAATAGAGGCGGAATCTACTTCTATAGGTCAGGATATTGTATTCACAGAGGCAGATATTGAGAATCTTATCAGGGCCAAAGGTGCCATGTTTGCCGGCTATTATACATTGCTGGAATCAGTAGGTATGGGATTTGAAGATCTGGAACGGGTGATACTGGCGGGTAATTTTGGAAGCTACCTGGATCTTGACCAGGCCATCACCATAGGGCTGCTTCCTGATATTCCAAGGGACCGCTTCTTTTTTGCAGGCAACAGCTCTCTCCTCGGGGCAAAGGCCTCGGCTGTTTCATGGCCTGTTACAAAAGAGCTGTATGAGGTCGCCCGGATGATGACACACTTTGACCTCAGCGATAGCCCGCGGTTCATGGAACACTATGTCTCATGCCTGTTCCTGCCTCATACGGATCAGAGATTGTTCCCGTCAGTCAGACTGGACTGATTTCATGGCCTTTCTGAAGGCCTCTGCGTAATCTTCCGGGTAGTGACCTGTGACCCATCTTTCTTGCCTTTCGCTGAAAGCACCTGGGGAACCGGGGAGTCTGGGCAGAAAGCAATAAAAGAGACGCTGATCCATATCCGGATTATTGAAGCGCTTTGAGATTTCGTAGCCCGTGACCATCTGGGCCCCCAGCCTGTCCAAAGTCCGGATTACGAGTCTGATGCAGTGATCCAGGGAGTTTCGGACCTCCGGGCCTGCATCAAGCACATTACCCACAGGGCAAGTGGTCATAATCCGGACCTCGCCATGGGAGCGCTGGGCCTTGGGAATATGGATCATGACGTTTTCATCCTCGTAGACAATCAGACTCGATGCCAGGTCCTCTTTTTTGTCCAGTCGTCTATTGGAACGGATTGCCCTTAAATAGGTTTTAAAAAAAGGCCGGCCATGGGACTTTTCATAAAGAGCAGTAAAAAGGGCCACCTGGTCTCCCGCTGCATAGGTGGGGATTGATTCTGAACCGGCCTCCTCAGTGTCTATGGATTTCACATTGGGAGGTATCAGTGCAAACTGCTGATGAATCTGTTGGTGGGATGCATGTAATCTGTATCCTGATGAAGAGAAATCAAAGCCATAGTTCCAGCCCCAAAGCGTGGCTGTGTAAGGTAGCTCTTCTCCTTTTTCCAGTCTGTTTGCAACTTCTTCCACAACCGCCTGCCTCAAGGATTCAAGTTCATGGGTTGATAAGGTATTTTTGTCTTTCCGGGCAATTCCCTGCGCAATATTGAGGTTGAGGGCCATTTGAGTATAGACCCGCTGGTAATAGAGGTGACGCAGGCCGGTCACATCTTCGGGAAGCAGTTCCTCTGCCCTGTACCTTACACAGTCGTGGGCCATATTAGATGCATAATGACCCCAAGGGATGTAGCTGTCGGCTCTGAGATACTCCCATATATGTGTCTGAGCTCCGGATGCGTACTCGCCGACAATCGGGCTGGTCCCCTGAATTCCGGGTATTAATACCATGGCCAGCTTATAATTATCCGGACAGGCTATATTGTTACCAAGCACCTCAAAGAGCTCCTGGTCGAATAGAACCGGTTTGGGTCGGCCTTGTCTGTCATTTTCATATTTCACACCGACCGGGTCCTGGTTACTGTCCAATTCAAACTTACATGCCAAATGTGCGATGGCCTTGAGGAGCTCACGGTCTTTGGACGTCTGGGCCAGGGACAAAAGAACGGACCTTGGGAGATCTTCCAGTGAATATGCCTTTTCGTTCGAACCTTTTAAGCGTCCATTCAACAGGTCTTTCAGTAATGGCGAAGGCCTATCGGATTCCTCATCGCATCTTGTGAATCTGAATTGTTCCGGGTCTTTTGAAAATTGACTGGCCTGGTCATATAGGATGTATGTAGCACCCCAGAAAGGAAAGGCATTCGGGATCTCACAGACCCTGCCCGCATTGTTAATAGCAAGGTCGCCCTGGGGGAAGTTGGCTTGGTTATTGATTGCGTTGCCGTCCGGATCGTGGCCCAGCACAGCTAAGGCGTCGGCCTGCCTGAGGTTTACGACTTTGTAAGATGGTTGGTGAAGGGCACAAATAAAAACCCCTGACGGATCTATGCACGTGCGAAGAATATCTTGCTTCACATTACTTCACCCCCGGATAACTGTTTACGAGTTGTTTTGATTAACTACCCATATCCCTTTACCCCTGTACAGTCAAGTTACAAGCAACTCAGAAATTCGGTGACCCCTTGCCGAAATAATTCCATATCGGAGTTCAGATACTTGTCCCACGCCTGGCAAGTTGGCGGATGCTTTTGTGTTCGAAAAGGACATTGTATCTCCTCTCGGTGAAGAAATGTGGGATGCCTGCAAATGAAATATCTGCTCGATACTCATACGTGGATATGGTGGAACATGCGTCCTCAGAATCTATCACAGAGGGTAAAAATACTTATCAGCGACAGCAGTAAGTACGACGAATTACTCTTGTCCGCGATTTCACCATGGGAGTTCAGCAAACTTCTTGAAAAGGGCCGATTAGGTATTTCTTGTCATCCTGAAGAATGGATCAAGTTAGCTCTTGATATGCCCAAGATCAGACTGGTACATCTATCGCCCATTTTAGCCTATCGCTCGACGGTGCTACCTAAGCCTTTTCATAGTGATCCAGCAGATCAGATTATAGTGGCAACTGCACGGGAGGAAAACGCTACAGTTCTTACCAAGGACAAAAATATCCACACATCTGATTACGTTCGAAGTCTTTGGTAGGTTGACCGACCGCCTAATGAACTGTCTGCTATCATCCTATTACAGCTTGACAATGCCGGTTTTCACCCCCGCCCCGAAATAGCTATATAAGTTTCGTATACGTAACTTATATATTAAGAATATGTTTATGCTATAGTTTTAGATCGACTCCGACTTTTTGCAGGGTAATCAATCATTACAACCGGCTACATCATTACCCACTATACCTCGCGTTACGTTTTCCATTAGGAACTATCCGCAAATAACCTGCGCCCTTTTGTTCAGGTTGAGCGCCTTATCATGTCATTTTGCAAGTTCACCCTTAGTTGTGAGAGTTGCTAGCGCCATATTTTTTTCCGCGTTCCTAACCAGGGTCAATAACGCCAAGTGCAATGCCCCAATATCCTCGGTACGTCACCAAGGTGGCTGGAAATAATCAAGCGGCCCTGTCACCCTCAAGCGATTTCTGTCATAAGGCATTTTGGCAGTAGCAACTATCTGGACTGCCTTCTCGGGGTTGAGCCGCTCAGCGTAATACCGAAGAGGACGGGAGATGTTTTTATCGGAGTACTTCACCTCTATGAGTTGCTCCGCCATTCCCTCCTTTACAATCGCAAAGTCTACTTCTCTCCCTTCCTTGTCCCGGATATAGCGCAGTTCGTATCTGTACCCTTGGCTGTCCTCCTGAAAGTGGATGCGTTTCAGGAGAGAGGCTGCCACCATGTTCTCAAATCGTGCCCCATCGTCTCCTATCACATCCCCAGTATCAAAGAAGTACACCTTGGGTGGTTTTAACACGGCCCTTGAGATAGACCTTGTATAGGGTCTTACAACGAAAACCAGATACATCCTTTCCAGGACATCGAGCCATGCCTTTACTGTCTTCGGGGAGACCTGAATCTCCTTTGCGATATTAGACATCACGATTGGGCTTCCAACCCTGTATCTCAAAAGGTCCAGAAAGAGGCTCAGTGCCTGGATGTTCCGTACTGGCTCAAGATCCCTTATGTCTTCACGGATCACCCGGTCAAAACGCTCTCTTCGCCACCTCCTGGCTGCCCTCTCATCCGCGTCCAAAAAGGGCTCTGGAAAGCCGCCGACAGTCATGAGGCGTTTAAATGCCTCTGAACGTGTGATGCCGGTAGGCAGTTCGTCAAGTGTAAAGGGATGTAAGCGCCAGTAGTGGTAACGGCCCATAAGGGAATCTCCGCCCCGTCTGTAGACATCCAGCCGGGCAGACCCTGTGACAAGGATGTAGTGGCTGGAGCCAAGGACGTCGTAAACCCCCTTTATCCACTGCTTCCACCTGTGGAACTTGTGAAGCTCATCGAACACGAGCAGCCTTGCGTCGCTGGTCCACCTCTTCCGGAGTATGTCCTGGCGATCTTCATCAAAATCCCAGTTGAAATACCGTCCTGAGGGAAAGCGGTCTTCAAGGACCGCCTTAGCAAGGGTAGTCTTTCCTACTTGGCGCGGCCCACCTACAAAGACCATCTTTTTCTTGAGATCTTTCAGTATGTATGGATAGATGTATCTCATATGGCTATTTTAAAACCTACTCCATTTTAGTCAAGACTGTTTTGTAGTTTGGAGAAAAATAGGCGGATGGGAGGCGAAAAAAGGATAAGTCTAATTAGGTCACCTGTACAATCTGTGCCAAAAAATATTTTTCTGCTTGCCCAGTTAAATCTTTATCCCGTGAAATCTGAAAGCCATTTCACCGGGACCACAAGGCTATTTAACCGGGGCGGCCTCAGATGGAAGAGTTCAGCAAGATATGTTGTTTAATTGTCCCCCAGATACGTCCCCCAAAGTCGGCTCAAAGACGGGCGCAAGATGTTTAAATTATTTGCGGATAGTTCCTCACGCAAGACAAAATTATCTTGATCTACTTTGTCATCAACGATTCTGCGCTTTTCTATGCCCCTGACAATAACATGATGTAAGGTTCCTGGGGCATCAAGCCTGGCCTGTCTCGGCATACCATCTCTTGCCAATCAGCTATTTGCTCATACCATTATCGTACTTATTCAACCTAGTCAATAACGTCCCACAAAACGTTTTTGTAGCTTTTTTCAATTCCCCAATGAATTCTCCCGCCTTAACGGTTCAGCGCTTGTGGTTCTCTCTTGTCTTCTCCCCCCAGCCCTCAAATGCCTTCTCTTTGTTCCACCAGTTATCTGTGTCTTTATCCGAGTTTAACCAATCCGGATCTTTCCAGTTTTTCCTATGTTGGGCTTTCCATCCTGTTATGGTGATCCTTGCACTTCCTTTAAACCGCTTCCCATCCTTTAACTCTCCTGAGACTATTATGTCATACTCCTCTCCAGGGATCATCTCCGAGAGTGTCTCCATGGCCTTGAACTTGTTAAATTTGACCAGCATCACATGGCCTTTGTACTTCTTTGAGAACTTACTCTTATTATGCCAGTCTTTAAAGCCTCGCATTTTGTTGAGATCCCGGCCTTTTCTTAAATCAAAGATCAAAGCTATTTTCCCCCCCTGCCCAAATCTCCAGGGTTGAGGATGAACCAAATAATTCAAAAGGAGTGTCTCCGGCACTATCTCTTCCACACTGTGTGGATTACCTTCATTATCCTTGAGGTTACCTATCATGCAGAGGATACAAACCCTTTCAGCAAAACGTCTGATCCATTTTCTTTCATCTATGTGTTCTTTTATCCAGTTGTACCAGTTGAGATTCCATCTATTGGGGCGTATTTTTGTGGTAGAGGATATGATTTCTTCGGGTTTGATATAGTCCAAATATTCCCACAGGTCCTCGTCACTGGCAAATTTATTGGTCATTTTCCATTTGTTATATTTTTTCACAAATGTCGAAGGCCCTTGCATAATAGTCCCGTTTTGTTCGTGGGTTTCAACGATCAGAACTATCCCGATTTTATATTCTATCTTATCAATGATGAAGATATTTTTTAAGCCCTTGACTGTATCAAACTTTTTTCGTGGATCGATATTGGCTTCTTGATATTCTCTCTTATTCTCTGCAGCTGATTCCTCAGTGAAGGTTTCATAGTACCAGTCAAGGTCTTCTGTTATTAGGGAAGAAATCATGGCGGCATAGGTACTTTCCGGAGTGTCATATTTTGTCTGCTCTCTGTCTATAATTTCTACCTTCATGGGGTATTTTTCCTCAGCATACGCGATTCCATTCGGTAAAAAGACAGCTAAGCACAGTATTAACATAATAGCGCACCTAATGGTTCTTGCTTCTATTCGCTTCATATAGGTCTACCTCCCATACACTTACTCTTGTTTTAAAGAGGGAAGCGGAATCGTTACTGGCAAAAGATCACTCTTCTCAAAATACGTCTTACTTACTTCAAAAATCATGGGTGGCCCAAATTGAGGAATCTCTATTGTAACAAGACCCGATCCAGTCAATCCACCCCAGCTAGTCGTAAGCTTCAAGTCTGCTAAGTCTATTGACAGTTTTTCGGTTATGCTTGTTGAACCTGCTATTTTCCCCTTGATTACGATTACCTTTGGAACCTTTGCCTTAACCATACCCCCCACCTTAACCCCAGCGGAGAGATCTCCTCCTCCGCTCCAATCTGTATCCTCTTCACAGGCCATGTAACTCCCATCTATACCAACACTTCCTCCTCCTGATAGAGTTATGTTCACCAGGTCTGCGGCAACCCATTTCTTGAACTTTGGCGGTATGGGAATCCCAATGATCGTGAACGGCCCGGCATCTATGGACAAATTGCCAGAGAACGTTCCATCTGTGGATGTGGAAACGCCAAATTCACAGCATTCCTTGAAGTCCTTAAAACTCTCTTTCACAGAAAGATCGGTCTTGTCTCCAAGACCTATTATTTTCAATGCATCGTTTAGAAAATTAGGGATCTCAAAAGAAATACTTTTCCCATTCTTTACATTGCTATTTACCACTATAATCGTGGTTGTCGCATCGTCTGCCGTACCAGGACCACAAGAGGCTATGACGGTTGCCTCTTCAGATTGGGATAAGGTACTGAACGTTAATGGGCTGACTGTGACCGGACGCTCAAAACCGATGGGATCGGTCATAATAGTGAAGTGATCCTTGGTCAATGTCGAACCTGAGTTAACACAGATCGGCCCGGTGATTGACCCCACCCCAAAGGCGGTGACAATATGCGTATCGGTACAGGTCCCCCCATCAGGGGTTGTATAGGTAACCTCAATTGTTACATGCCCTGGAGTCTGGCCCGTAAACTGCGCTGATGAACCGCTTGGTACAAGACCCGGCACTGGCGACCACGCATAGGTCCCGCCCGATGGATCACCTGTAGCGCTTAAGCCGATGGTTTCCCCTAGCGAAACCTCGTTGGGGCCACTTATGCTTACAGAACATGTACAGCAAACCCAGATCCACTTTCTATCAGTACATCTTTTGCCCTTCGGAGTGGTATACGTGACTCCAACCTGAATGTAATCAGAGAATGAGGGAACGAAACCTGTTAATTCTGCAGTTGAGCCATGTGGCACGAGGTTGGGCGTATTAAACCAGGAATAAGAACCACCCTCTGGGGTTCCTGAGGCACTTAAGGTAATTGCCTGACCTACCTTTATCGTGTTTGGACCGTTCAGTGTTATTTCACACTCCCATGCATGGATATGTGCTGTATAAAAAAATACTATTGTCAAAGATAACAATAGTATTTTCCCTCTCAATGCATGCATCAGCTTAATGTCCTAAGATTGACAATCTCTTCTCGGCCTTTCTCTTCCACATACCATCTCCTATCTTACGGTATATGCTTATCGCTTCCTCTGAGTCGTTTTCATCCTCGCAAACCATCCCCAATTCATATCTGGCATAATCCATGTCTTTATGGTTCGGATAGTTTTCAATAAACATTTTCAGAAATTTCGCTGCTTCCGGATGATCTTGCCTTTCTCTGTAAACCTTTGCAAGCCAGAGATATGTCTGGGATTTTATATGTTCTACCTTTTTGCTCCTTTCAGATCTTAATGGAGCATTCTTTAAGTTATTGACAATTTCCAAAACTCGATTAGCACTTTCTTCAACCAAATCAAATCTGTCCAGGGCATAGGCATATTTTTCTATCGCCCAGTAGGTCCTCAAAGCCTTGTATGTATTTTTGTTCTCTGAAATAAATCTCCTGGCAGAGGATAATCCAAGGCTAAACGTGGCTGAGGCCATTTCATCCATGCCCTTCCATTTCAAATCCCTGGCAAGATTCAATTGAGTCTCAAAATCCGAAATGCCATTGACTATGTCACACAGGTATCTTGTCTCGTCTTGAACTAATTCCATGTTGGCATCTCTTGACCAGTAAGAATCGATCAATCTTGAATATGCCTTAAGGGCAAAAAAAGGCGGATCAGGATATCTCTTTACGTATTCAGCATAATACCCTATTGCAGAACCCCAATCCTTATTGCTTTGGGACAGCCTGCCTAAAAGAAAAAGGGCCTTTCGTCCAAACGTCGTACATGAATAGTGATCTGTTATTTCCGCAAGGAACTTTGAGCCTTCTTTCTTTTTTCCACACTTTAAATAAGCTATGGCCAGAATATACATGTTGTTAGGAGAAAGGCTCGGTGCAGAAAATTTGTGAGATATTTGTTCCGCCAATTGTTCAACGCAGGCCCTATCTTCTTTGTTGTGGCAGATCTTTAATAATTTTGAGTACGTCTTTATCAGAACATTTATATTCGAGGAATCCTCATGGGAGTCGCCTTCATCGATTATCTCTCTTAGTAATTCTTCTCCATCGGTTTCTATGCCATATTTCAGATATAATGCAGCAAGTTTATGTTTATCCTTGAGATCAAAATCAGATGCCGGGTAGTTTGATTTTAATGATCTAATTAAACTTGCTACTTTTTCATTTTCCCCCTGAGACTCGTATATTTTTAAGAGCTTAGAATAAGCCCTCAACATGACTTTGTTGTTGTTCGGGTTGTGATTCTCCTTTTGTTCTCTGATTATCTGCTCAAAAAGGATTGTTGCGTCTGGTGAAAGGCCGTTGTCAAGGTAAATTCTGGCAAGACTGTACATGTTCTTCGAACCGAAACTACTGCTGGAATAGGCATCTTTCAATTTCTTGATCCATTTATCAAGTGGCTCGTTTTTCCCGTTTTCCCTATATATGTCGAGGAGATTTGAATAGGTTATAAGGAGATTTCTTGTGTAATATTGTGTTCTCTTCTGGTATTGATTAGAATGGACCCTGCGGGTAGTTGGATGGGATTCAATATATTCTTGGTAATATTCTATAGCTTCTTCAATTTTTCCTTCATCTCTGGCAATGTTACCCTTTCTTAGAAGATAATACTTGTCGAGAGCAAAACCATCGGCAGCAAAGATCAAAACCATAACAACTAGACACAGTAATGTTTTTACAACCCTGTTCATACCTATGCCACCTCTCCCGAAATAAGAAGCAGGAGCCTGTTTATCTTTTGCTTTTGTTCTGTATTCTTCGAAGTATGGTTTTCAGAAATGCAGGAATATCTATGTCTGACTGATATGCCGAAACAGACTTTTCAAAAGTTGGCCGGGCGTCTATTGTACTTTTATCCGTAATTATTCTCAGTATACAAAAAGGAACACCGTTTGCGTAGCAGACCTGAGCAATTGCAGCAGCACCCATATCAACGGCCATAGCCTTAAATTTCTTGTACAACCATTCTTTTTTATCTTGAGAAGATATAAACTGGTCTCCGGTGATTATGGCCCCATGTATGATTCTATTTCTGGGCTTTTTCTTATCTTTGGAATAAAGGAGGACCAATTGTCTGAATCCTTCATCCGGAAAGTTATGCCCCGGCTCATCCCAATCAGTCCCATCAGGGACTCTGCTCCAGACAAAACCATAGGGCTTGATCGTACCAAAGTCGTGTTGATAGACCTCGGCCGCCACTATGATATCTCCAATGTTAACACCTTTGTTAATGGCCCCTGCCGGCGATATAGAGATGACGGATGTGATTCGGTAATGGGATAAAAGAGCCTGGGCTGTTATGGCATTATTTACCTTGCCCATTGGAGATCTTACCAAAACCACATCTATGTCATCTATCTTGCCTGAATAGAATTCCCTCCCGGCCTTTTTGGTAATCTCCTTTGTCTTTAGGTCCTCTCTTAATTGTTCCAAATTCGAATTTAAGGCAACTATTATCCCGATATCAGCGTAAGCAGACCCTGCCGAAATGAATGCCAAGAGCAATGCTATACATCCTGTTTTGAAATACCTCATGGCATTTTTGTTGTTTGTTCAGTCTTTACGCATTCAGTGAAAGTGCATGGAATTGTTGGAGAAGCTTTTTTCCTGCCCCAGGATTTACCATTTTCACAAAACCTATTTTCCCCAACAGTGAGAGCCTAAACTCGCTTAGAGTGTAACCATAGGGATTGGTTAACTTTTTCTCGTTTTTTGCCCATCTTATCATCTCTTGCTTTATATCCTTGTGACCGCAGTTGTAGATCACTGCCCTCAGTTTTTTTATCTCTTCTCTCGCTATATTCGGCTTTTTGTTTACCACGATCCCGGTTATCTTTTGTCTCCTGCCACTTCTTAATATCCTCATTTTTGCCTCGTTTACCACAAACCCTTCTTCTCCCATTATCTCTTTAAAGAAAGGTATCATTCCCGTTATCTTCTTGTTGTTACTCGATATGGTGATATCATCGGCATAGCGGGAGTACTCAAACTCCATCTTCTGTCCCAATTTAGAAAACCTCTTGTCCATTCTTCTACATATAATATTGGATATAGCAGGGCTTGTTGGTGCACCTATCGGTAATTTTCCATTATGAGTCACTAATCTTGTCAATAATAGAGATGTTTGGCGAGGATAGCCCAATGAGACAAACATCCCCAATACTCTTTCAAAAATTATGCTGGGGAAGAAATCTCTTACATCCATCTTTATCACAACTTCCTTGCCTATATGCCTTTTGGCATTCGTGACGACCGATCTTTTCTTTCGAAATCCTTCGGCACGAAAATTTAGTCTTACTCTGTGTAAAAACTCGTCCAGGATTTGCCTCTGGACCTTTTTGAGGTATGGCTTTGGTGCAAGAATCTCTCTTTTATTCCCATCTCTTTTTTCCGTGTGGAAACAAATATAGTGATCTGCCCTGTCGTTTGCCAACCAGTTCACTTTTTTGCAGGAAATTCTAAGAATGTGGGCAAGGTGGGATGAATTTAATATGCATTTCAGCCCCCTTTTTTTCATCTCCAAAAAATAGGAGGCCAAAAAATTCAACACCCTGTGATCAACGTGCCTGTTTTTGTCGAGGAATTTCTCCAGCTCTTTATCGTTGATCCATATTTTGTTATCGTAGAAACGAAGTTCATTATCCTGATCCAATCGCAACCGAGCATAAGCCTCGACTAGATCTACAACGTCCGGTTCGACCTCAGCTCTTTCATTAATGGCCCGAAGGTTATTAATGAATACGTCTTTATTTTCGCATAAACGTCTGTCATCCATTTTCTGTTCCACAAAAAAATTGATACTGGGGCACTTATTTTACTTGATACATAACCGGGGCTGCGTAGGAGCCCCGGTGCGAAGCAAGTCAACGGGCGTGTATAGCGTAACACTATACGAGATCTCTAAAATTTGTGGCCCCAGTATCAAAACTTAAGATCCTTTATGGAAAAATACGGTTTTTTTGTTTTTTTGAGATATTTATGATTTGGAAAAGGAACCTGGCAGCATTCCGGTAGATGACATACGTCTCTATCAACCGGTTTTCTCTTGGAACAGAGGGGGTAACTACGACATGTGATATCGTGTTTCAGCGTCTTAAGGTTGATTGCACAGTCGTGGCAGGCTCCGGGTTCTTCTTGGCACTTGAGGTAAGTAAGATACGATCTGGTGTATATGTTAACTGCTCCACAATTCTTACATTGAACTGTTTCCTTTAGATCGATGCCTGGCCCTATACAAAACCCTGCACTCAGAGTGGCGGTTGTACCGACAGTTTTCTTTAAAAACTGCCTTCTGGTTATCTCTTTGCCCATGATTATCCACTAAGCAATATATAATTTTGTGCTTTTTGCATGGATTGCCATCAACAATTTCTATATTTTTTAGTGCTCTTTCAAGTTCCTATTAGGCGTGGTTTCCCGAAAAGGGCTTTCAGATTGAGCAATATTCCGTTATCGGCATCAATGCCCCTGAGCTTAAAATAAATTTTGTCAATATCCCGTTTTTGTAGCTTTTTTCAATTCCCCAATGAATTCTCCCACTTTTTTGTAGTAAATGATCTATAAATTTCTTCTGTTATTCAAGATGTTCCCTCGATAAATTTTCTCTTGCAACGGGAAAATGAAAAAAGCAGAGTTGTTAGAAGAAATAGAGCTATTTGAGTGTCAGTTAGACGAAGTGAAACGGCAGATAAAAGAGACGCCAAAGCACATCAGCTTTGGCGAGCTTGAGGACAAGGATAAATTCCAACGATTGCGTCCAGGACGAAAACAACTCATAGGCACAGTGCGTATGGTCGCCTATCGCGCCGAAACCGCCATGGCTGGGCTATTAAGAAGCGAAACGGTCGATACGGCTACGGCAAGGCAATTATTAATTGACCTTTTGCCACTGAGGCGGAATGCATCAAAAGTAACGATGCATATTGAACACAAGGCCGGTGACAAGATGTTTGTCGATTATGCTGGTGATAAACTGGTTATTGTAGATCGTAAAGGAAAGGAGCGATCTGTAGAGGTCTTTGTGGCCATTTTGGGGGCCAATCGGTTGACCTATGCTGAGGCATCATTCAGCCAGAAGTCGGAAGACTGGATTCGATCCAATGAACGTGCATTTATATACTGTGGTGGTGTCACCCAGGCCATTGTTCCTGACAATCTCAAATCCGGTGTGACACAGAGCAACAGATATGAACCGGGAATCAATCTCATGTTTGATGACTTTGCAGATCACTATCAGACGGTTATCCTTCCCGCACGTGTTTGTCGTCCTCAGGATAAGGCACTTGTAGAAAATGCCGTAAATCTTGTCTACCAGAGGATATATGCGCCGCTAAGGAACAGAATATTTTACTCTCTGGAGGAACTCAACGAAGCCATGTGGGACCTTCTGGAACAACATAACAATATACCGTTTCAGCGTTTAAAAACCTCCAGAAGAGAGCTCTTTGATAATATTGAGAAGCAGGTTCTCAAGCCCCTGCCAAAGGAGCGGTATGCCATCAAGCAGATGCTATCTGTGATCGTATTATTCACAATGCTCATAGAATAGAACTGAAAGGAGATTCAATTTACGCAAACAATTGACGCAAACCTGCCACTTTGGTATTGCAGTCAACAAGGGAATTGGATGAAGGTATAAGTGGTAAAGTTATTCCCGGAATAGGTGGCAGCTTTCACCGGAATCCGCAGCTGCTAAGCAGTCGTTTTGGGTGCGGCATAACATTCTTCCCAGGCATATATAACCGTCTCGGTCTCATGAGTGTCAACGATTCTGCGCTTTTCTATGCCCCTGACAATAACATGATGTAAGGTTCCTGGGGCATCAAGCCTGGCCTGTCTCGGCATACCATCTCTTGCCAATCAGCTATTTGCTCATACCATTATCGCACTTATTCAACCTAGTCAATAACGTCCCGCAATTCTTAGTATGTATCAAGCTTAGAAGTAGCCAAAATAAAGTCCCGCAATATAGTCATAACGTCCCGCAATACGTGGAATACGAAGCATATTCCCGCAACCCACCGGGCGTCCTCCTTAACGACCTCTTTTATCAACTTGACAGTGGGCCAAAACAGAACTACATCTGAACTATATTTAACCATTTATGGTTCAACCGGAAGGCTTACATGAAATCAATAACGATCCATGGACTTGAAGATCCTTTAAATACCCTAATTCGGGAAAAGGCGCGCCATCAAAAGCTCAGCCTCAATAAAACCATCAAAAAACTTCTGGCGGAATCACTTGGTTTAACAACCAGCAATCACAAAGATCATCATCATGACTTTAGTGACCTTTGTGGAGTATGGACAGCAGAGGATATCGAAGAATTCACTGCAAACAGCAAGGATTTCTCCGCAATCGACCCCAAGGACTGGGTATGAACAAGATCATCCTTGATACCAATGGCTACACATCATATCTGGGCGGTGATCAAAATATTCTCAATGCCTTAGCAGGTGCTCAAATCATGCTTATGTCAATCTTCGTTCTTGGCGAGTTATATGCTGGATTTAAGGGAGGAAATCGTGAAAAGGAAAACATTAGGATACTTCGCACATTCCTCAAAAAACCAACAGTTACAATCCTGAACGCATCCAATGAAACTGCGGAAGTATTTGGAATGGTAAAAACTTCTTTAAAACAAGCAGGCACTCCAATCCCCATTAATGATGTATGGATCGCATCACACGCACTTGAAGTCGGCGCTGTAGTTGTTACGTATGATAAACATTTCGCTATGGTTCCGGGCTTGCGCTTATGGTGCAATATATAAAAACAGCTCAATGATTGCCGCTAATTATACGTCCCGGAATTTCCCGCGGGAATTTTGCAAATCACAAGTGCGCGGGAATCCCTCGGATCAATCTTCCAAAGTGCCAACGTTCCCCAAATACGTCCCATAGTCATACCTGGAAGACGATTTGCTTGTCTGCAGAGCGATCAAACTGGGTTTTTTATAAGGGATGTCCCCCAAAATTACCCGCTTTGTTTTTTTACTGGTTCTGATCGGATTGATCCTTTTTCCAGTGTCAGAACTGAACGTGTTCAAAGGCCCTGTTACTCATTTTCACTATTGACAGTATACACTTAGCAAGATAATAATGAACCACAGGAGGTGGTTTTATGATCCCACAAAAAGTGACCATCGTTGAAGGTAAGAGAGATTTTACCGGTATTGTCAAAAAGGTCTCTGAAGATGCGGAAGATATTGTAATTACTAAAAGAGGCAAACCTGTTGTTGTTCTCCTCTCTTATAGAGAATACAAAGAGATAAAGCGGTTAAGAAGTTATCTGAAAATGCTCCAAATTTCAGAAAGTCTCAAGAAATACCAGATAACGGCAACCCAGATCTATGAAGCGAGCAGGAAGGAACTTAGAAGAGATGAACATAGTCATTGATGCTAGTGTATTACTTAAGGCTTATTTTAAAGATGAATCTGGTCATCTTGCTGCTCAAGAGCTTATCAAATCCTACGCAAGAGGGGAGTGCAATTTTATAGCTCCGTCACTTATAACTTACGAAATTATCAATGCGTGTATAGTTGCGCACAGGAAGGGCCGTATTGCCCTGGATTTAGTCAAAGAAGTGCTGGATGAAATGCTTTCGCTTGAAATCAGAAGGGAGGAGGTTGAACATCTTACAGACAGGATTTTTGAAATTTCGCACCAATATAACCGAAGTGCCTATGATGCCAGCTATATTGCCCTGGCTGAAGCACAAAATTGCAATTTGATAACCGGCGATAAAAAGTTATGTAATGCGGTTTCAAAACAACTTAAATGGGTTAAACTTTTATGCTCTGAGGGGGAGGATGTAGGAAAACAGAATGCCTGCCCGCCTCGCTTGAGCTTGCGATAGCGGGCAGACCCTTGGTACACTTCATTTTGAATGTCGTAAGCGTTCACAGGGCACCGCATCTGCTTTGTTGTCGGGCACTTGAAGTACA
>CBETWD010000036.1:0-17071 GCA_965539945.1 uncultured bacterium | reverse complement strand
ATGGCGGGAAAACCAACTGGAGATTAAGAAACTGTACCGCAAATACGACAGCACAATCGGCGCCTTGGGTGCTCGTTGGGGTATTTATTCCGAAGAATCCTTTCGTAACGGTCTCAAAGGCATTTTGGAAGAAGCCTTTGATGTAGAAGTGATTAATATCAATGAATTTGATGATGAAGGTTATGTGTTTGGCAGGCCTGACCAAGTGGAGTTGGATATTATCATAAGAGATGGCACTCTGATCATATGTGAGATAAAATCCTCCATAGACAAGGCAGGTATGTACATATTTGAGCGGAAAGTGCGCTTCTATGAAAAAAGACACCAGAGACAGGCATCAAGAATGATTGTTATTTCGCCCATGGTAGATAAGAGGGCGCGGGTTGTTGCTGAAAACCTGGGAATTCACGTATACACCCACGCAGAAGACGTGGAAGGGCTATAGGGGAACCGGGCATGGCTTCCGCTTAGTCGTTCAGAGGATAAGGGGCACTCTATTCGATTTGATTTTTGTCAATCGGGCCGGCATAGCTCAGTGGTAGAGCAGCTGATTCGTAATCAGCAGGTCTT
This sequence comes from uncultured bacterium, assembly GCA_965539945.1. Taxonomy (GTDB): domain Bacteria; phylum Desulfobacterota; class Dissulfuribacteria; order Dissulfuribacterales; family UBA3076; genus UBA3076. Next base: position 16,501 of record CBETWD010000036.1, on the reverse strand, counting down.
CGGTTCAAGTCCGAATGCCGGCTCCAAAAAACTGCGGTAGTGTCAAGGCCTTTGCCTATTTCCAATAGAACACAGATGGGGATGTAGCTCAGTCGGGAGAGCGCCACGTTCGCAACGTGGAAGCCGGGGGTTCGAGTCCCCCCATCTCCACCACGAAATTTGACGGGCTATGGATGTGCATCTGTAGCCCTTTTGTTTGGACTCGAAAATAGTTTTCTAAAAGTTAAGATCATATTACACGACAACCTTTATGGAAATTAAAATAGTGCCGAATATTATATCATAGATTGTAGCCGTTCACGGCTTGAAACTTGAAATTGGAAAGTAGAAAATTGAGAGAGATGAAACAAGTTTACAAGTTGGATGTTTACAAACTGGCAAAAGAGTTATCAGATATGGTCTGGCACGACTTTGAAAAGTGGAACAAAATAGTACAAAAGTATGTAGGCTAAATTTCTAATTTCTAATTTCAACTTTCCGTGAATGCTTACCATAGATTAATCTGTTTGGGGCTTTCTGTTTATTAGGGTCAACAGGGAGGAAAATCCTAATGGCTCGTAAACCGGCATACGAAGAATTGCAACTTGAGGCAGAGGAAGAATTGGGAAAATACCGCATCCACCTTGAGGAGCTGGTAGGACAACGCACTGCCGAACTTGCAGAGGCTAATAAACAACTAAAGCGTGAAATTGCCGAACGAAAGCGGGTGGAGGAGGCGCTGCGGCAGAGTGAGGAGAAATACCGAACAATCAGCAGTACTGCCCAAGACGCCATTGTTATGATGAATAATAAAGGAAAAATTTCTTATTGGAATCCTGCTGCAAAAAGAATATTTGGTTATTCGACAGAAGAGACAATTGGCAAGGAACTACATACACTTTTTGGTCCTGAGAGATACCAGGAAGCTTACAAGAAGGGATTTAAGAAGTTTCAGAAGACAGGGCAAGGCCTTGCTGTTGGAAGAACGCTCGAATTATCGGCTATAAGAAAAGATGGAACAGTATTTCCGATGGAACTATCTGTTTCAGGAATTAAAATCAAGGGCCAATGGCATGCTACAGGAATAATACGCGACATCACCGACAGGAAGCAGGCGGAGGAAGAGAAAAGGAAATTACAGATACAGCTCCAACAGGCCCATAGGATGGAGGCCATTGGCACCCTGGCTGGAGGTGTTGCGCATGACTTTAACAACCTGCTCATGGGTATCCAGGGAAATGTCTCTTTAATGCTGATGGATACGGGTTCCACTCACCCCCATTATGCAAGGTTAGGGAGCATTGAAAGGCAGGTTCAAAGCGGGGCCCAACTGACCTCACACCTCCTCGGCTACGCCAGGAAGGGCAGATATGAGGTTAAGCCCATTGACCTGAACAAATTAGTGAAAGAGGCCTCTGAGACATTCGGCAGGACCAAAAAGGAGATTTCGATTCACCACGAGCTTGCTGAAGACTTGTTTACAACAGAAGCTGACATTGGACAGATAGAGCAGGTGCTTTTGAATCTGTTCGTAAATGCTGCAGATGCCATGCCCGGCGGCGGGGATCTAATCCTGAAAACCATGAATACGACACACAAAGAAATAAAAGGCAAGCTCCATCATCCAGAACCTGGCGACTACGCTCTGTTAATGGTTAGTGATACCGGCACGGGGATGGACAAGAAGACCATGGAGCGCATCTTTGATCCCTTCTTTACGACCAAGGATATGGGGCGTGGCACAGGTCTGGGTCTGGCTTCTGCCTATGGTATCATAAAGGGCCATGGCGGATATATTTATGTTGATTCTGAGATTGGGCACGGGACTACGTTCAGTATTTATCTGCCTGCATCAGAGAAAAAGGTCCGGAGAGATGCCAAAATTGCTGAGCGATTAATAAAGCGAACCGGAATAGTCCTCCTGGTGGACGATGAAGAAGTCATCCTGGAAGTGGGCCAGGGATTATTGGAGGCCATGGGCTATCAAGTACTTTTGGCCAGGGACGGAAAAGAAGCTATCGAGGTTTACAGGAAAAACAGGGATAGCATAGACATTGTCCTCTTGGACATGGTTATGCCCAATATGGGTGGTGGTAGAGCCTATGACCGATTGAAGGAGATCGATCCTGACATAAAAGTCTTGCTTTCAAGTGGTTATAGCATTGAAGGTGAAGCCACTGAGATATTGGAACGAGGCTGTAATGGTTTTATTCAGAAGCCCTTCAATATGATGGGCCTGTCCGGAAAAATAGGGGAAGTCCTGGAGAAAGAATAGTGGGAGCAACTTGGGGACTTGTGTCTGTATATTTCATGAGGCCGGGGCGGATTTGATGTTCATCCACTGACTGGCTGTCCTATTTTGCCTGCATTGGGGGCATAAGCCCCACAGGTCCTTAATCTCAGGGAACCTCTCCTTGAGGAAAGACATTGGTTCAGGTGTAAAGAAACGTCCGCATTGCGGGCAGGCATGGAGTTCCACTGTGGTGTTCCATGTATGCAGGATGCGCTTGTTGCCACGATCCTCGATCTTGATCGCGCCTGTGGGGCAGATCTCGGCGCACGCCCCGCAGCCGATGCAGGCGTCGGAATGGATGCCGAAAGGAGTGCCGACTCTCCGTTCCGTCCCGCGCCCGATAAAAGAAATAGCTGCCGCACCAATCACGTCACGGCAGACACGCACGCATAGGCCGCACAGCATGCACAACTCATCGATCTGCTCCGAAGGGGGAGGGCCGAAACGGGAAGACGTTACTCCCTCCATCGCAGCCATCTTCAGTATTACACCGGACTGCGGACAACGGCTCAGGAGAAACTCCAGTGTCAGACGCCGGGCGGCTATTGCTTCCGGGGCATGGGTCTCAACGACCAGTCCTTCTTCCACCGGATATGCGCAGGAGGCAACAATGGCCTTATGAGGTGAGGTAATGGCCACCATGCAAAGCCGGCACGCACCATATGGGGCTAGAGCCTCATGGTAGCAGAGCGTGGGCAGGTCAACCCCGGCGGTTCGCACTGCTTCCAAGAGTACCGTATCTTCCGGAACGGCCACGGGTTGTCCGTTTACAGTCAGGTTTACCATTGACGTCACCTCACCAATTCGACCGCCCCTTCCGGGCAGATGTCATAGCACAGGCGGCAGCGTGTACAGAGTTCCTGGTCAATTACATGGGGTTTTTTCTTCTCACCGCTGATGGCACCCACTGGGCACTCCCGCCGGCAGAGGCGACAGCCATTGCACAGATCAGGCAGAATGGTGAGCTGGATCAGTGCGCGACAGTGGCCGGCCGGGCAGCGCTTATCTCTTACGTGTGCTTCATACTCATTGCGGAAATACCGCAACGTGGAGAGCACAGGATTTGGAGCTGTTTGGCCTAATCCGCATAGCGAGGCCGTTTTGAGCCACTCTGCCAGCTCCTCCAGTAACTGGAGGTCCTTTGGCTTCCCATTGCCTTCAACAATACGTGTGAGTATCTCATGCATAAAGCGGGTGCCCTCGCGGCAGGGTGTACATTTGCCGCAGGATTCAGCCATGGTGAAGCTGAGAAAGTACCGGGCCACATCCACCATACAGGTGTCCTCATCCATCACGACCATGCCGCCGGAGCCCATGATGGAACCGGCATGGGTCAGCGTCTCATAGTCAATCGGCAGGTGAAAAAGTCGCTCTGGCAAACAGCCGCCTGAAGGACCACCGGTCTGTACAGCCTTCAACGCCTTGCCTTTTAACCCGCCCCCGCCAATGCCCTTGATCATGTCGTGGAGCGTAAGGCCCAATGGCACCTCAACAAGACCTGTGTTGGCCACTTTGCCTACCAGGGAGAAGACGACCGTGCCTGTGTTTCCTTCCGTACCGATACCGGCATACCAGTCAGCACCGTGCTTTATAATGGCAGGTATGGAGGCAAGTGTCTTGACGTTGTTTATAATAGTGGGTTTGCCCCACAGACCATTCGTGGCAGGGTAGGGCGGCCTTGGTCTGGGCTCGCCCAGTCCGCATTCAATGGAGGATATGAGTGCTGTCTCCTCGCCGCATACAAAAGCACCCGCCCCACGTATGATTGAGATGTTGAAGTCAAAGCCGGAGTTGAGGATATTTTCCCCAAGGAGCCCCTGTTCCTCGGCCCTGGCCACGGCCTGGGTCACGCGTTTGATGGCCAGCGGGTACTCATTGCGCACGTAGATAAATCCCTGGCTGGCGCCGATGGCATATCCACCGATGGTCAGCCCCTCAATGACGCTATATGGATCACTCTCAAGCACGGTGCGATCCATATAGGCTCCGGGATCACCCTCATCGGCATTGCAAATAATGTATTTTTGCCGGGCTTGCTCATTGTGGGAGATTTGCCACTTGCGCCCTGTTGGAAAACCCGCGCCGCCTCGTCCGCGAAGCCCGGAACCAAGCACTTGGTCAATAACTCCCTGGGATGTCAGATCCAGCAGGGCGACGGCCAGTGCCTGGTAACCCTTTCCGGCGACGTATTCTTCCAAACAGGCCGGATCAATCAGGCCACTATTGCGCAGGACGATCTTGTGCTGAAGCGAGTAAAAAGGCAGTTCGTTGAGCAGGGGCACACCGGCCAAGGTCTCTGAGGATTTCAAAGCTCCTGAGGTCCCTTCCGGGATGGAGGCCAGCGCGCCTTCGGCTGGCAATTTACCATCTGCCAGCTCGGCGATCATATGACTGGCACGATCGGGTGTCACGCTGGCATAGAGAAGGCGACCACGCCCCGGCATGCGCACGTCCACGAGCGGTTCCTGCTGGCAGTAGCCTATGCAGCCGGTGGCGATGAGCATGAGATCAAGTCCGAGCGTATCAGCCTCGTCACGTAACGCATCGTACACGGCTCCAGCTCCTGCTGCCAGGCCGCAGGTTGCCATTCCCACGCTGATTCTCAGCCCTGGAGGATAAAGAGAAGAAAGGCCCTCAGAGCGCAGAATTGCTAAATCAGAGCGTGTATGTACTTTCACGTTTCTTGATCCTCTAACTCTTGTATCCCTGCCTCGTCCGGCCTGTACTTTCTCAGGATGCGAGGGAGGTGGCTTGCCTTGAGCCGGCCATAGATATCGTCGTCTACCCGGATGACAGGGGACAAGCCGCACGAACCGAGGCAGAACATGGCCTCAAGGGTAAAGGCCTGGTCATCGGTGGTTTCACCTTCTTTCACCCCCAGAGTTGCTTCGAGTTTCTCCAGCAACTTATCACTACCCCGGATATAGCAGGCTGTCCCCAGGCAGACCTGAATAGTATGGCGGCCACGGGGCTTGAAACTGAAGGCAGTGTAAAATGCGGCTGCGCCATAGAGCCGGCTCAGGGGTATGCCCAATTCCCCGGCTTCACTGCGAAGAACTTCCTCAGGCAGGTAACCATGCTCAGAGTTGATATGGTGCAGTCTGGCCAGTACCGCTCCCCCTGCAGGGAGCGGTGGTTGTACGATAAGCGGCATAATCACCTCTCCCTAAATTCCCAAAGCCGTCCGCTTTTTCTCAATATGGTCAATCATCAGTTGTGCTCCCTTGAAGGGATCGGTCTCGACAGCAAAGGCAGCGCCCACGACATCGTTTGCGCCCTGGGTCAGCAATTCAGTAACGGCTTTGCTGCCCAGAACTGGTGGGACAGTACCCAGTACGGTGAAGACGCCTGAGGATACCACGTAAGCGCCGATACTGACCGCCTTTTCGCTCATCCATTCAGGAGCCGCACCGGCTGCCGGCAGGTCGCTGATGTCCACCCCCAGGGCGTTGGCTATGGCTGCACAGGCCGCCAGGATGCGGCTTATGTCCACACAAGAGCCCATATGTAGCACCGGAGGGATGCCAAGCGCTTGGCACACGCCTTTGAGCCCCTCGCCGGCCTGCTCCGCGGCCTCGGGCAACATCAGCCCTACCTTGGCACAGGCGATGGCATTACACCCCGTTGTCACCACTAAGACGTCATGCCGGATGAGCTCTTTGACCATGTTGACATGGCTATAGTCATGCCGGACCTTGACATTATTACAGCCGACCAATGCCCCGATGCCCTTGACCGCCCCGTTCTTAATGGCATCCAGCAGCGGGTCGAGGGTTCCTCCCAGTGCAGCCACGATGGCTTCTACGCTGAAGCCAACCATACACTCCATCGTCTCGTCGGGGATACAGACCTGGTCGGTTTTGCGGAACCGGTAGTTCTCTACAGCAGTGCGGACGATCTCCTTGGCGATCTCATAACCACGTTCCTCCTGGAACTCGATGTGGGTTGCGCCGGGGAATTTGGCTTTGGGCGAGGTGGAGATAAACCTGGTATGGAAACAACCGGTCAATGCGCCAAGAGCAGGCATGATGCATTGCACATCCACAATAATCGCTTCGACCGCGCCGGTAATGACAGCCAACTCCTGTTGCAGGAAATTGCCGGCCAAGGGAATGCCGTGACGCATGATAACTTCGTTGCCGGTGCAACACATACCTACCACGTTGATGCCATTGGCGTCGTGTTTCTCGGCAAGAGCTACCATTTCAGGATCATTGGCTGCGGCAACGATCATTTCGGAAAGGGGCGGCTCGTGGCCGTGGATAATAATGTTTACTTCATCAGCCTTAAGTACGCCCAGGTTGGTCTTTGACCGTACAGGTGTGGGAGTTCCGAAAAGCACATCGGAGAGCTCTGTAGCGATCATCGAACCGCCCCAGCCGTCGGCCACAGAGGCCTTGAGTCCTTGTAGAATCAGGTTTACTGCATCGTTGTCCACGCCGATGTGGGTACGGTGCATGATTTCAACGATTTCACGGTCAATGCCACGGGGGTCAATGCCTATTTTTTGCCACAGGGCGATGCGTTTCTCCGGTGCGCGGCGGGTAAATTGAATAGGACCCTCCTGCTTCCCGAATTCCGCATAAACAGCATGGGCCAGATCCAGGGCAATCTCCTCCTTACCACGTCCCTCGGTCTTGATATCATACTCTGCTGCCAGGGACCTGAGTTTGGCCTCGTCCTTAATCTCGTACCCACCACCTTTACCTTGGGCTGTCAGCAACAGTGTGTGGGCGATATCCCGTCCATGGTCGGAATGAGCGGCCGCGCCGCTGGCAATCATGCGGATAAGATTCCGGGCGACTATGATGTCGGCCGTGGCCCCGCAAACACCTGCTTTTGGCCCTTGTTCCTCAAACGGGCTGATCCGGCAGGGCCCCATATTACAGTTGCGGCAGCAGACCCCCAGTTCTCCAAACCCGCACTGGGGCAACATCGCTTCCAGGCGGTCCCATGCAGTCTCCAGGCCCAGTTCCTCTGCCCGCATCAGCATCTCATGTACAGTAGGGTCAATGCTCCGGCTCAATATCTTTTCGCTATACGTCATAGGGAATCACCTCCTCTTATGGCTTGCTTGTCGGTTGTTGCCGGCTTTCCAATGCTTCCAGAAACCGCCGGGATGTAGTTCTGGCGGCATCCTGGATGACCTCGCGGGGATAACGCAGGCTAAGTGCGTTTGTGGGACATGCCTCCACGCAAGCCGGGCCGGTGGGCCGGTCCGCGCACAGGTCGCACTTGAAGGCGGCTTTTTTGTCACGGCCGGCCACTGTGGCAGTGGACACATGGATGGCGCCAAAGGGACAGACCATCATGCACAGCCGGCAGCCGATGCACAGCCGCTGATCCACTGCTGTGTAAGTCTCATTGCGATAGGTGGCCCCTGTAGGGCAAACCCGCACGCAGGGAGCGTCCTCGCACTGGCGACACTGGGTAGGTAATTTGACGCTATCAACCTGAATCACACTATTGCGAGGCTGCAACCGCTCACCGGACAGGACTGCACCAATGACAGTACCTGCTTCGGTGTGCGCTGCGGCACAGGCCAGTTCGCACGTGCGGCAACCCAGGCAATGTTCCGGGTCGGCCAGGATAAAGACACTTTCTATGGACATGGCTTTACCTCCTTTTCAAATTTCTACTTCGCCTAGCCAGTGAATTTCCGGAAAGGTTAAGCGAACGGAATTGACAAGGCGACGGTCGGATGTCCAGAGTTGGCATTCCAGATGTTCGAATAAAGCCAGGTAATGAGCGTCGTACGTCACCATCCATCCAAATTGACCGGCCATAGCCAGTGCCCGGGAATGAAGTCCCGGCGGATTTTCCAGCTTGATGCCCATACCCAATGCAGCATGTAATGCCTGTTGTGCTGCTTCTTCACTTATGAGGTGATGGTGTACATACTTTCGCAATGCGGCAGTCACTTCGAAGGGCATAAGGGCCGGTGCCACCATGACGATACCTTTACTCAACCAGCCGCTCCATAGTGCTTCTGCATGTTCGCTCAACGGATCATCAATAACCAACTTGATGACGAAGCTGGCGTCAACGCACACCAGAGATTTGTTCACTGCGCTCCTCCCTGATCTGACGCAATACTTCAACTGCATCCGGCAAGGGCTCTCCACCCCGTTCTGTGCGGATGCGCCGGCGGGATGCCCGCGCCCGTGCCAAAACAGCTCGTGGATCGCGCCCTGCCTTGAGCTGCTCCAGCCATCGGTATTCGGCAACGGAGATGATTGCCGCAGCGGGCTTACCTGCCTTTTCCACGATGATTGGTCCTTTCCCGCTGCTCACGCGCCGCAATACTTCCCCAAAATGTATTCTAACTTCAGTTGCTTTCATCACTTGAGACATCATCAGCTATTCCTTTTTTAATCAATTAGTTGATTAATTAATTAAATTTTAAAAAAGCATACCAGGAATGTCAAATTTTTCGACCTGTAAGGAAAGAATTATCACGAAAGCACGAAATACCGAAAACACGAAAAGAATATCAGCAACTTGATAGTATAGTAGGTTGGGTTAAGCGGTTATAGTCATCGCTTTTGTTGGGTTCGCCTGACTTAATAGAACCTCAACGTACTGAGATCACCGCAAAATTAGCGAACCCAACAAAATTAGTTGCAAACCGACGGCTTAACCCAACCTACAATTTGTCGTTTAGGGTAGCGAAGTGGATAGCTCCTTTGAGGAATTGAAGGTGTTTTTTTGATTATAATCCTTTAATTCCTTATTGAGTACCTGAAAGGAAACCCCAAATTTTGCTTTCTCAATTTAGGTCAGGGACAATTAACATATTAAGGTTACTTCCTTTTTAAATTCAAAATTCAAAATTTAGAATTCAAAATTGTGTCTGAACGGCCTTCCCGTTCAGACACTAATTAGCCGCTCATAATCACCACCGCAGTGGCATATTCTCCTTCATGGGAAAGGCTTACATGCCAGTTGTTTGCTCCCATGTCAGTTGCCTTTTTCAATGCAGAGCCGAAAAGGTGCAGCACAGGCTTTCCGGAAGGCTCATGGGCAATGGCCATCTGACGCCAGGTCACTCCGAGTCTCATGCCTGTACCCAGGGCCTTGGAGCATGCCTCCTTTGCTGCAAAACGGAGGGCAAGGCCATGAGCCGGCTGTTTATGCTTCAGGCAGTAGGAGCATTCTTCACTGGTAAATACCCTGGATAGAAATCTCTCACCCCAGCGGTTAACCGCCTTTTCAACCCTTGGGATGTGAACCAGGTCTATTCCGAGGCCCAGGATCATGAAATTACTCTAAATAACCTTTTTGGACGAGAGAAAGCATCTCCCTCACGGCCCTCTCCATTCCCACGAAAACGGCCCGGGCTACTATGGCGTGCCCTATACTGAACTCCTGTATCTCACTCACTGCCGCAAGCCTTGCAGTATTGCGATAGTTAAGCCCGTGACCTGCGTGGACACGCATACCTAAGTCCCTGGCTGCTCTTGCTATTGTTACTATTTGTTCGAATTCCTTGTCTTCAGTGTCTGAAAAAGGGGCATCTGCATATAGCCCTGTATGGATCTCTATGCAATCTGCTCTTGTCTGTTCTGCAGCCTTAATCTGATTTTGCTCCGGATCAACAAAAAGGCTCACTGGTATGCCTGCATCGTGTAGCCGGATTACAGCCTTACTCAGGTGTTTTTCAAGATTTACCACATCCAGTCCTCCCTCTGTCGTGAGTTCTTCACGACTTTCCGGCACAAGGGTGACTATGTCGGGCTTTATCTCAGACGCTATCCTTATCATTTCATCTGTCGCAGCCATTTCCAGGGTGAGCCTTGTCTTTACTGTCTGTCTGAGCAACTTGACATCCCTGTCCTGGATATGACGGCGATCTTCCCGAAGGTGGACGACAATACCGTCGGCGCCTGCGATCTCAACTATTCCCGCAGCCGTAACAGGGTCCGGTTCTGTGGTCCCCCTTGCCTGCCTGACTGTAGCTACGTGGTCAACATTGATACAGAGATCCGCCATTGCCTTCTCCTTATACAAAGCATCTAATAATGCCTGCTCTTTACGTGTCATACGCGCTGCTTCAACCGGGCCCAGTTCGTGATCTTCTCCCAGAAGATGAACAATACCATGCACCAATAACGCCTCAAGTCTTTGCTCCAGGTTCATGCCCGCATTTGCCGCCTCGCGTCTTGCAGTATCTATTGATATTACCACATCGCCAAGCAGATTATTCTCCGGTTGCGGAAAATCAGCTCTTTGCTGCTCAAATGAAATAACATTGGTAGGATAAGGCCTTTTTAACCAGAGCTTATTGAGACGCGTCATCTCAGCATCATCTACAAGAAGGATGCTGAGCTCTGCATCAGGTCGTCCAATAGACCTTAGGAATATTTCAGCCGCGCGTCTGAGGCGGAGAAGCGGCAGGGATTTTGAGTGAGTTGATCTGATCAGAACCGGCACGCTGTCTTTTGCTCCGCATTTCCTGAAGAATCTTCCCCTTTCAGCCTTCCACCTTCTACCTTCAACCTTCTACCTTCCCCCCCTCTTCGTCCTCATAGGCCTGGATAATCCGTCGCACAAGCCTGTGCCTTACCACGTCCTGTTTGGAGAAATTGATAAAAGCTATGCCCTCTATGCCTTGCAGGATATTTCTGGCCTCGAGGAGACCTGATCCACGTTTTTCCGGAAGGTCAATCTGTGTAATATCTCCGGTAATTACGGCCTTTGATTCATAGCCCAACCTGGTAAGAAACATCTTCATCTGTTCAGATGTGGTGTTCTGGGCCTCATCCAGGATGGTAAAGGCATCATTCAAGGTCCTGCCCCGCATGAAGGCAAGCGGAGCGATTTCAATGACTCCACGTTCCAAGAGACGCGAGACCTTTTCAAAAGAAAGCATGTCATACAGGGCGTCATAGAGTGGTCTCAGATAAGGATTTACCTTTTCTGCAAGGTCGCCCGGCAAGAAGCCAAGCTTTTCTCCGGCTTCAACAGCCGGCCTTGCCAGAATAATTCTGGCTACTTTTTCCTTGATAAGGGCTGAGACAGCCATGGCCATGGCAAGATAGGTTTTGCCGGTCCCTGCAGGGCCGATTCCAAAGACTATGTCGTTGGTCCGTATGGCCTCAACGTAAAGCTTCTGTGCAAGGCTCTTCGGCGTAATGAGCCTCTTCCCGGAATTTACGCTCAGTTTGTCAAGAAAGATGTCTTTGAGATGGGCCCGTGGATCTGAACTGAGAATTTGGATAGCAAACTCCACGTCATTTGAATGGAGTGGGTAGCTTTGTTTGAGGAGTTCATAGAGCTGGGAACATGTGCGGCTCGCAAGGTCCACTCCTATGGGGTCACCGGTGATGGTGATCTGGTTTCCTTTGACGTGTATAGTAACCTTTAGGAGATCTTCAATGACCTTGAGGTTTTTCCCTTGTTCACCATAAAGACTTAAAGCCAGGGAATTGTCATCAAAGTATAATTGCTGTTGCTGATTGGAAACTTTTTTCATATATCCCCAAGTGCCCTGTCATACAATTTCCCCACACCATATTCCTTTCTCCTTAGGAATTTCTCCCATGGCGGGCCTATGATCTGCATCTCAGGGCGTTCCTTTTGGACTTCAAGGGCTATCTTCATCTCCATTGTACAACCGGTGCTGTAGGTGGCGTCTTTTCCTATCCACTCGGGCGGTATCTTTTCATCCATAAGTTCAAAGGCCTTTTCAATATCATCTACGTTCTGGAACCTCCAGGTGTCTATCAGTCCGCTCCTCTGTACAATTTCCCACATATACATTATATCATCGGCGTCCATGCCCGGCTCGAAGTGTTCCGCCGGGTTTATCACTACTACCGCTTCCTGTCTTTTGCGAAGGTAATCCACAAACACTTTAAGTATCTTCTTCGCAGTCTCCAACTGATGCGGTATACTCCCAACGATAGCGCTGTAGAATAGGATTTTTTTACCCTGACGTTTTTTTATTCTCAGATCAATGACCAGGACTTCGGCCTTGGTCCTTAGAGCTGCCTCTGAAAAACGTATGACCTTTGGATGACGCAGTTTTTCCCTGAGCATTAGTTTGCCGGGTTTTTTGCAAACCATAGACAGGCAATCTCTGGTGAACTGGAAGCGTGATTCAATAAAGCAATCGGCATCTTCCGCACTGCGACTGATTACTGCGTCAGCTTCTTTGAAGGCCCTGGCAAATGTAACTGACGTAAGAAGTGGATTAAAGTGCTCTTGGATCCCATCTGAGATAACATATAATGTTTTATCGCTTTTGAGCTCTTCCAAAAGCTCTTTTTTCGAGATGTTTGGATTAGCGATAATCTCCGCCCCTGACAGCATCTCCTGGAGATAAGGGTCTTCGAGTACGTCAAATAATGTAACTGAATCATAGTAGAAAGCCTTTTTTGCAGACAATATGACGTTGATCCCCATACGGATCAAGATCCGTATCATGGCAAGATCAAGCAGTATCTCACCGGCAGAGACTCCCATCCATAGCAGATACCGTCTTTCCCCGGAATGGATCCATTTTCGGAGTGTATTTTTCAGCCATATCCAGCCAGGACCTTCTATTGGGGCCTTCATCATAGAGCGGAGTGTATCTGATGTGACTTGTTTTTCACTGGTCCAAAGCTCTGAGTAGCCGGACAAGGCTATAAGACGGCGAAATTGCAAGAGGTGTATTCCAAAGCTTACCTCGTCCAGCGGGGTGTTTTCCTGCAATTCCAGTCCTTTGGGGTCATTGAAGGCCTCCTTAAAGTTTTCTGACTTAAGGAGTTCGTATATTCTACGATTTTTGGTTTCCTTGGTTTTGGCCAGCGGGCGATCAATCTCGCTAACCCTGATGAATATCTGGAGCAGCCTTTTTTCAAGTCTTGATGGGAGCATCACCAGTGAGGCGGTTTCACGCCTGAACTTCATTCCCAGAAGGCTGAGCAGAAACTTTTGCTTGTAGGTATCCTTCACCACCGAGCGTACAAGCGGCTCGACACGTTCCCACACCTTTATGTAGGCAAAAGTAAGGAGATCTCCTCCCTTTTTTTCTATGATAGTCTTGAAGACTTTATCAGAACAAGGGTAGTAGTATGGCTCTTCATCCAATAATACCATGAACCTTAACTGCTCTGGTGAAGCCACTTCCCTGGGAAATACTTCGTAGGCAAGGTGGTTTTCAGTATAGAAGTTTGCAATCCAGGCGTCTTTTTCAGGATCTAAACCAGAGAAGGACTCATAGGTACGGTCCATGGGTCGGTCTGAAGTGCCTCCTTAAAACATTCTTTTCTTGATAAAGATAAATACCACTGTCCCGGATAATAAGAAGGACAGACCCATTGTCAGGGCAAAAGCAAAAGGTGAGCCTTGAAAAGGAAGGGCGATGTTCATGCCATAGATACTTGCAACCAGTGTGGGTAACATGAGAACCATGGTCACAGCAGTCAAGAATTTCATTACTATATTAAGATTGTTAGAAATTACAGAGGCGTATGCATTCATCATCCCACTCAGGATATCACTGAAAATTTTGGCCATTTCTATAGCCTGCTGGTTTTCGATTTGGGCATCTTCCAAGATATCTTCGTTTTCTTCGTCTACAGGTAGGTAACGACCGCCCTGAAGCCTGGCCATTACTACGTCATTGGCCCTAAGACCGGTGTTGAAATAAACTAAACTTTTTTCAAGGTTTAAGAGTTTCAGGAGCTCTATGTTGCGGAGCGATCGGTGAAGCTCTGCCTCGTATTCATTGGTCAATTTGTCTATTAGCCGAAGATGTCTTAAATAGGCATTTGCCACCCTGAGAAAGATATTAAATACAAACCGGACATGATCTTCAAGTAGACGTTTGGCCCATTTGGATTCCATGAGTCCTTCAAAGATCGGAGTTTCCTTGAGGCAAATCGTTATTACGATTTGGCCTGTAACAATAATGCCTAATGGAATGGCCTCGTAGCGGACCATATCCCCCTCATGGCGTGGGTCCGGTATCTTGATGATGATCAAAAAATGACCTTCCTCCCGTTCTATCCGGGAGGTCTCTTCCTCATCGAGCGGATATCTCAAGAACTCCGGGAGTATTCCCAGTTCCTTCTGGACCCTGTCCAGTTCTTCAGGGGTAGGAGCTACCAGATTAATCCAGCTGCCCTTGTTGATATCAGAGCAACGCTCTACACCTTCATTATTTGGCCGAAAAACAGTAAGCACTTGAAATTACGCTCTTCCTCAAAAGTGGTAAAATAGAACCTTAATCTTAAATTCTAATGACCTTACCTGCACGTTCATTAAAACTCAATTTAAAAACTGCAATAGAAAAGAAAACTAACCATCTGGTTATTGGTTATCTCTGAAATATAAGCCGGTCTTTTTTTACCAATAGACATAGAGGCAGTCAAGAGAACCTCTTGCAAAATCCATCTTTGGCCGGTTTGGCAGTGAGGTCGAGGATCGCCGTGTCTTTTTCAAGTACCGCAAAAAAAGGGGCACGCCATCGGCATGGATCATTCGCGAGGAATGGCGCACGTACGGGACAATACTGGGATTCTCACTGAATACTGGAACCTGGATAAGGGATGATGGACGGCTTGAAACAGAGCACGCCGGATACTGATAAATATTTCCAGGTTGACATCTTGCCCCCTTAAAATCTGTCAGGCCATTGTTGAGCTTCTGCTTTGTCCGTTGTTATTTCATCGACATCAGGCAACCGGTATCGCCGTTGATCAAACCACCAACCGATCACAGCAGAGAAGAGCACGACAAGCGGCAATGAAACGGCAAAGCGAATGCAGGTGAAGCGCCACCCAAGAAATGAGGCCTCGAAGAGCGTCATGGGCACTCGGCAGATTCCGGCCGCGGACAGGAAAGCGAGAACAACGCTCAGCTTTGCCCGTTTTACATATAGGGCATGGGCGACCGGGAGCACGACATGGAGACCACCGACCGTTGTTCCTGCCAGCAGAACTGCCCATACATAGGACAGGAGGCCTGAGCCGTGGCCAAGGTGCTTTTCAACGGTCTCTGTCTTGACCCAGACATCGAATAGTCCAACCAGTATGAAAACGCAGGGCAGAACTCTGAGCATCTGCCCAAGAAATGACAGGAAGTTCCGTCCGATCGCTTCTCCTGGCGCAAATCCTGTGTGCACGGAGCCGAGCATGAAGATGCTGAATAGCGCGCCAACTCCCACAGTCCATGGATGCTGCTTTAATATCTTCACGACCTTCACGGCAACTCTCCAAAAAAGAGACCAGTGGCTATTGCCACTATGGTTGCTATTATGAAACTGACGGCGTTTCGACAGAGAGCCAACCGGGTGCCAAGATACGTCCTTTCCATGGGAAAAGTCGCCATCCCAACCATCATCAGCGTTGTAGAGAAGGCAGAGAGAACCATGTACAGTGCCCCCCGATCAAGCAAGATGCCGCACAGAGGGAAGGCTATGAATCCCGGCATGATCGACGCGGAGCCGAACCCAAGCGCGCTTCCCACGGCTATCCATTTGTTCTCGCGAGCCAGCACCTGCACCAGCACGTGGTCCGGGACGAGATAGAGGGCCACGGCAACCATCATGAGCATGCCGAGGAATGCCGGGGCGATTCTCAAGAATCGGCGAAGCGCGATCTGGAGGGCGCGTTCGGTTTTGCGGGGACTCGCCAAGAGCGAAAGGCCCAGGAGCAATACCGTGATGATATAGAGAATCAGCATCGTTTCATTCCGCCGGCTTCAGCCTGTTCCGGTCTGTCTGCCGACGGCGGCCGGGGTTACCAACGACCAACTGAACAACCTATTTGCTCATACCATTGTCACACTTATTCAATCTAGTCAATAACGCAATTCCCACATTGAGCCATTAACCTCACAGATTCCAGAAACGCCCATCTTCCCCAGAACAATCACAGAAGCATTACTCCTATAGTCGGCGGTTCGCTGTCTCTCAGGGCTTCTTGAACAATGGATTAAAACGACCTTTCAGGTCGTCTCAATCCATATTGGTCTGGCTAGGCAGATTTAGTGAGTCGGATTATATGGAAAAGATGAGTGGTGGACATTGATAAGCATCTTTCCATTCTCGTCTTTCAAATACCCGAAAGTAAACTCAGCTTTCGCTTCTTTGCCAGTATTGGCGTCCGTAAAATAGTAGTTTCCCATAGCGATAGCAGAATCATTATCAATGATTATTCCCGCGTTTTCGAATCGGACTTTACTCCAAGGTTGAATGGCAAACCCATGATCTTCATGGACAATACCTGTGACAAAGTA
>CBETWD010000035.1:0-17372 GCA_965539945.1 uncultured bacterium | reverse complement strand
TTATGTTGCGCCAACCCAGGCCACAGAAAGTGGTTCCTTCAAAGACCTTGATATTGAATTTTCTGATTTGGCCAATAATGACAAGAAGATGGGAAAGAAGCCCTTTCCTCCAAACGCAAGACCCACGGCATCACATTTGAAATCAGTGACAAGTTTCTTGACGACGATTTAACAGCAGGTTTTCGGGGTATGTATTTTACCAGCAACGAAGGATCAGCCTGTGAGATCTTTGCAGAATACAAGATCGGCGACAATTGGGAAATTGCCCCTGGATATATGTTTTTCAACGGTCCCAGAGATTCTCGTCTGGGACAGTTCAACGATAATGATATGATCTATCTGAGGTTGAGATATAGTTTTTGAGATTTCAAAGGGTTTCGGTAACGGCTTTCAATTCTTCAAAGTCTCTGTCAAATGGAACAGCGATTTTCGATAGAGACGATTTTGCTGCCAGGATGCAATCTGCGATATCAATATTTGACAGGAGTTTCTGGGATAACTTCAGCAGTTCGCTCTAAATAGCTGAAAAAACATGGAGTTAACCCTGGCGCCGCTGTATTCTCGAAATATCGGCAAAAAGACAGAGGGACAAAAAAGCTATGGCTGGTAAGTCAAAACAGATTCTCAAGACCGTATTCGGGTATGACGCATTCAGACCGCTTCAAGCGGAGATTATAGCAAACGTCCTGAAGAAGAACGATTTGACGCACTTGGCGGGGAGATAGATTATGAAGAGCTGAAAATTATTCGGCTCTATTTTCATCAAGGCCCAGGAGTTGAGCCCCAAGATACATGTAATGGAGTCCTGAAATAACAGTAATCAGGGCAGTAGCTATATAAAGAAAAGGTAAAATTCTGCAAAACAAGCCCAAGTTATGGTCTACGAGGACCATAAAAATAGTCCCCAATTGGGCTACTGTCGTAATTTTGCCAAGCACAGATGGGTGGATTTCCACTCCACCCTGAAACAAAAAAAGTATCAAGACACCAAACACGATTATCACATCTCGACTAATCACAGTTACTGCCAGCCAGCCTGGCAGAAACCCTATGACTGCAAGAGTTACATAAGCTGATGTGAGAAGGAGTTTGTCGGCAATAGGGTCCAAAATGGCGCCAATGCGGGTCTTCTGCCTCATCCATCGAGCTATCAGTCCGTCCAGGCCGTCGGTTATTCCGGCTATAGTGAAAACAATCAAGGCTTCAACAAACTTACCGTCGATAAGCAGTATCACCAGCAGCGGCGTAAGTATAATGCGTATGAGGGTCAGTAAATTAGGTAAATTCAATTTCCAGCTCTTTCAATTATCCAATTTTTTGCCAAATTCTGCGAAGACCCATCAGGGCTTCAGGATGATACCATCTGATTTCAGGATCGGCCCTGAACCATGTAAGCTGGCGCTTTGCATAACGGCGGGTATCCCTTTTTAATTGGCTTACAGTCTCATCAAAGGACACTTCTCCTTTGAGAAAACGGATAATATGCCGATATCCAAGGGACTGCAAGGGCTTAAGATGGTGTAAATACCCTTTATCCAACAAAAAATTTACTTCCTCTAAGAACCCGGCATCCAGCATAGCGCCAACCCGTGCGTCAATCCGCTCATAGAGCTCTTCTCTGGGCCTTACCAGTCCTATCTTTGTGCACAACAGTCTCTGTCCTGAAGTACTTTTATGCCTCCTCTGCCAGATCGATATAGGCTCGCCGGTCTGATGATATACCTCAAGCGCCCTTATGATTCTGAATGTATCATTTTGATGGAGCCTGCTTGCTGCTTCCTGATCTGCGTCGGCAAGGAGGTCATAAAGGGCCCCTTTCCCCTGATTTGCTGAGATTTTACGCAACATCTCCCTTACCATGGGATCACGTCCCGGACATGGGGCCAGTCCCTCAAGGAGGGATCTCAGATAAAGTCCGCTGCCCCCGACCAGCAAGGGCACTTTTCCCCTTAATGTCATCGACCTGATGATGCCCAGTGCCTTGCGCACAAAGTCAGCAGCGTCAAAGGGCTCATCAGGATCTGCAACGTCAATCATGTGATGGGGGACCTGCTTTTGTTCCTCAAGGCCGGGCTTTGCAGTCCCGATATCAAGTCCCCTGAATACCTGCACTGAATCCACACTTATGATCTCAGCGCATATCTCTTTTGCAAGGCGAAGAGACAGGGCCGTCTTTCCCACAGCAGTCGGACCAACAAGGGCAACCAGGGGAAATTTGGTGATTTGGTGATTTGGTGATTTGGTGATTGAGGAATTGGAGGATTCGATCATTGATTACACCGCAAAAAGTCTTGAAACATGATTCCGCTCAAAATGCTCCATATGCATCCCTTTATAGATAATGCTAAATGCTGAATGTTGAATGCTGAATTGTGGAAGAAGATTTAAAAGACATATACCTTAATTCAACATTCACAATTCACAATTCAACATTTATTGTGCGTCGCCGCAGATGGGGTATTTTCAGCGGAATCATCGTTTTCGCCCGAATCGCCGTTCTATCTCGCTGAATCCCAAAACCTGAGAAACAGGTCTTCCGTGGGGACAGTGGGTCACTTCTTCGGAAACCAGTTCCTTGAGTAAGGCCTTCATCTCTTGCAACTCGAGGTGGTGATTGGCCTTTATTGCGGAATGACAGGCCATAGAGGCCAGAAGATCGTGAACCAGGCCTTTTACATCCTGTTCCGGGAAACTGAGAATACGGTCTATCAGCTCACCGACCACTTCGCTGGTCTTGGGGCAAGAGGCTACAAAATCCGGGACAGACCTGATAGCAACCTGGGAATGTCCAAATGGCTCGATTGCTATTCCTAATCGGTTTAGTATGGGACAAATTTCCGGAAGTTTTGCAATATCTTCCTGGTTCCTTTCCAAGACTTCAGGAAATACAAGGGGTTGGGCATCCAGGGCATCAGTTCGCGCAATCTGCTGGTTTAGCCTCTTAAAGATAATGGCCTCGTGAGCTGCATGCTGGTCCACAAGCACAAGGCCATCAGGTCCCTCTGCCAGGATATAACTCTTGGCCAACTGTCCGAGAATACGAAAGTCCTGCCATAAATGTGCTCTATCAGACTTGTGGACATGGTGGTCCTGATCGGGTGATACAGGAGTCTCAGGGCCGGCAATCAGGGCTGTTTTCTGATCTTGCCCGGATGAAGGGAATCCCCCGTAAGCGGGAAATTCCTCTGAGACCTGAAAAGCATCAGGAAGAATATCCAGTTCCTGTTGATCAATTGAAAGGCCTGCTTCTTCCGATCTTGCCCTGGTCTTTCCAAACGGCGCAGCAACAACTTTTACGCCTTCAAGGGCCCTTTGTACAGAGTGGTAAACAATCCGGTATATTGCGTCTGAATCGTGAAAACGAACTTCTTGTTTAGCAGGATGCACGTTTACGTCCACCTGATCCGGCTGGACCTCCAGAAACAGGGCACCCATAGGGTATGAATTCTTCATCATGAAGCCCCTGAATGCCTGATTAAGTGCCTTCCATAGCAGTCTGCTGTTTATGGGTCTTTGATTCAAAAAAAAGTAAAAGGACTTGGAAGAGGCCCTTGCTTCCTCTGGTGGTGTCACATAACCTGAAACCAGAATTTCCCGGGATTTGCCTTCAACAGGCAGCATCTGAAGAACAAGCTGATCCCCAATCAGGGGCCAGAGGCGCTGGGGGCCCTGGCAACCAGGCCGGGACCGGAATATTTCTCTTCCATCACTCAGGAGTTCAAAAAGGATCTCAGGAAAACTCACTGACAAAGTGCGTACTATTTGGGAAATATGTCCCAACTCAGTCTGACGTCTCTTGAGAAACCTGCGTCTTGCCGGTATCTCCAGGAACAGGTCCTCTACTTCCACTGTAGTACCGGAGGGGCATCCTGCGGCCATGGTCTTCTTGTCTCTGCCGAAGTTCACCCTCACCCGCCACCCTTCGACATTATCAGAAGGCCTGGAAGTGATGGACAGCCTGGAAACAGCGCCTATACTGGAAAGGGCCTCACCCCTGAAACCCATGGTGCATATAACAGCCAGATCGGCTTCATCCCTGATTTTGCTGGTTGCGTGGCGTTCAACAGCCAGATTGATGTCTTCTTTTTCTAAGCCGACACCATCGTCTGTAACCCTGATGAGGTGTTTACCACCATCTTCCAGCTCTACACGGATCCGTTTGGCCCCTGCGTCTATAGAATTTTCCAGGAGCTCCTTCACTATCGAAGCAGGCCTTTCCACTACCTCACCTGCTGCGATTTGATTGGCTATATGTGGAGGGAGTATATGTATTTTGGACACAAGAATTCCTGTTTACCGTATTTGTAGCCGTTCACAGGTTCAGGGTTCACCGTTCAGGGTTACTTTTCTTTCGTTGGCCTTGCTTGTAGGGCAGCAAATATTTGATGAAACCGCGAATGGCACCGCAGGTACGTCCAGCATAATCAACGTCCTGAAACTCAGCTTGATCCAACGCCAGGAAAGCTCATTATAAACTTCGGTGCAAGACCGTTCAAAACTCACGAAACAACTGCTCAGATTTTCGGTAAACCCTAAACCCTGAACCCTAACCTCTGAACCTTTGAACCCCTGAACGCTTACCCGTATTTGCTCATTCAATCACTTCAGCGTATTGTTGCTCTGAATACGCTCTGTTATAGTTGGCAACTTCTTTACCGATTTTACCATCCAAAATCATAAAAATGAATTAATAACAGAAAAAATTACAAAAACCATGACAAAAAAAGGAGTTTTCCCCCAGGGAATGTCTGAAGTATATCTTGATTACAATGCAACCACACCGGTTGCAAAGCCGGTGCAGGAGGAAGTAAATTCAGCACTGAAAGAAAAATGGGGTAATCCCAGCAGCGGACACAGGTTCGGCCAAACGGCCAAGAAGGCCCTGGAATGCGCCAGGGTCCAAGTAGCATCGCTGCTCAACGCAAATGCCGCTGAAATTTTCTTCACCAGCGGAGGCACAGAATCAAATAATACCATCATAATAGGTGTCTGCCAGGCCATGTCCGGCAAAGGGCGACACATCATCACCACCCGCATCGAACACCCATCCCTTATGAATCCCTGCCTGCATTTGCTTGAACAGGGATGGAACGTGTCCTTTATAAAGGTAAACAGTCAGGGCATTGTAGATCCACTGGAAGTTGAAAGGGCCTTACGCCCTGATACAGTATTGGTCTCAGTGATGCTGGCAAACAATGAGACCGGGGCTATTCAGCCTGTAGCTGCGATTTCGCAACTGGCCCGCAAGCGTGGAGTGCTGGTCCATACAGACGCGGCCCAGGCCGTGGGCAAGATCCCTGTGGATGTCAAAAATCTTGGAGTAGACTACCTGAGTATTGCAGGACACAAGCTCTATGCGCCAAAAGGAATAGGTGCCCTTTATTGCAGAAAAGGCGCACCCCTTGGTCAGCTCATGTTCGGCGCAGGCCAGGAGCAGGGTCTTCGGCCCGGCACTGAACCGGTTCCCCTGGCAGTAGGACTGGGAGCTGCCTGTGATTTTGTTGCCCGGGACATTAAGGCCGAGGCGGAAAGGCAAACAGGTCTCAGGGAGAAGCTCTATGCAGAATTATCCGAACTGGGCCATCCTATGATCAGGCACTGTGATCCTGAGAATACAATTCCAAATACCCTGAGCGTCGGTTTTATCGGCCAGAATGGAGCAAAGATCCTGGCCCAGGCCCCGGAGATTATGGCCTCTACCGGTTCGGCCTGCCACGACAAGGATATGAAGGTCTCCCATGTGCTTGCCGCCATGGGAGTCTCGCCAAAAGTAGCATTGGGGACCCTTCGTCTCACACTGGGTCGAGGGACTACTGAATCGGATATAGAAATCGCAGCCCAGGCCATCGGCAGGGCGCTTAAAAAATTCGACCTGTTATAGACAATGTTGAATGCTAAATGCTAAATGTTGAATGTTGAATTAAGGTAAAAATATATGTTTTTTAAACGTCCTTCCACAATTCAACATTCAGCATTCAAAATTCAACATTTATTGTACGCCGCAGTGACGAGGAAATCGAAGCAACGCAGCAGACGGGGTATTTTCAGAGGAATCAGACATGAAATTTGTTGATTTAGGCAAGCAGTATCAAAGCTACAGACAGGAAATAGACTCGGCCATCCACGAGATAATTAAAAAGAGCCAGTTCATACTGGGCAAGCCGGTGGAGGATCTGGAGACAGCTCTCGCAAATTACGTAGGTGTCAAGCACGCAATAGGGGTAGGCTCAGGGACGGACGGGCTGCTCCTTGCCCTTATGGCCATGGATTTAAGGCCCGGGGAAGAGATCATCACGACCCCTTTTACGTTTATAGCCACTGCGGAAGTCATAGCTCTTCTGAAGGCAAAGCCCGTATTCGTGGATATAGACCCTAAAAGCTTTAATCTTGACACGGGCGAGATGCAAGACGCTCTGGCTGCAAGGCAAAAGGCCGGGGCCAAGGTAAGGGGTATTCTCCCTGTGAGCCTTTATGGTCAGTGTCCTGATATGGACGAAATCAATGAAATTGCGTCAGAGTTTGGCCTGTTTGTGATTGAGGATGCCTGCCAGTCCTTTGGTGCAAGATACAAAAACCGGCTGTCCTGCGGCTTCAACGACATGGGTATCACCTCTTTTTTCCCTTCAAAGCCCCTTGGAGCATATGGGGACGGGGGTATGGTCTTCACCGATGATCCGGAAAAGGCAGATATGATCAAGTGTCTCAGGGTCCATGGCCAGAGGGCCAGATACCAGCATGAAGAAATAGGGCTTAATGCCAGGCTGGATAGCATCCAGGCAGCCATAGTCCTGGTCAAATTTGCCCACTTTGATGAAGAAATTAGAGCAAGGCAGGAAGCTGCCGGCCGTTATTCAGAACTGATTAACCAAAAAATACCGGAAATACAGACTCCTGTAGTAATGCCGGACAGGACATGCGTGTATGCCCAGTACACTGTGAGAATCCCCGGAGGCTTGAGGGACCATGTGACCACCTTTCTCAAACAGGAGGGCATTCCCTTTGCCATACATTACCCTGTCCCGGTCCACCTCCAGCCTGCCTTTAAAGGCCTGGGACTTGGACCAGGCTCCTTTCCCCATGCAGAAAAGGCCGCAGAGGAAGTGCTGTCCCTTCCCATGCATGCCTTTATCACACCGGAGGAACAGGAAATCGTCATAGACGGCCTTGAGAGGGCCATCAGTTTTAAGTCATGATTTCGCTAAAAAACCCAATCTGCGGCGCACAATATAATGTTGAATGCTGAATGTTGAATTTTGAATTAAGGTAGACGTACGATAAATGTTGAATGCTGAATGTTGAATTTTGAATTAAGGTAGACGTACGATAAATGTTGAATGTTGAATTTTGGATGTTGAATTAAGGTATATGTTTTTTAAATGTCCTTCCATAATTCAGCATTCAACATTCACAATTCAACATTGCCTATAAAAGGGTACTTTCAGCAAAATTAAAAATGTTATATAGTGCCTGAACGGAAATCCTAAATTTTGTTTTCTCAATTTAGGTCATGGACAATTAACATGTTACGGTTATTTCCTTTTTTATATTCAAAATTTAGAATTTAGAATTCAAAATTGTGTCTGAACGGCCTTTTCGTTCAGACACTATATAGGAGACTCAATTCATGTCTCAAGGACCTGAAGCTTATATTGACAAATCCAGACAATTAAAAGATGAGGACACCTTCTGCTTTTCCTGCACGCCGGATAAGGGCTGTTTTACACACTGCTGTTATGATTTAAGCCTGGTCCTCATGCCTTATGACATATTAAGGCTCAAGAATCATTTAGGTATAAAGTCCGCGGACTTTCTAAAACGTTATACAAGCATATACGTCGGACAGAATTCAGGGCTTCCGGTAGTGTTGGTCAAGATGGAAGATCCCTATTTAAAATGCCCGTTTCTGGAAGAGGGTAAAGGATGTATGGTTTATAAAGACAGGCCTGGTGCATGCCGCACTTATCCCCTTGCCAGAATGGCCTGTCGAAGCCGGGACAGGGAGGAAGTGGAGGCATTCTATTATATTGTCAGGGAGCCGGATTGTGAGGGATTCCAGGACGGAAAGGAATGGACCGTCAGGAGCTGGAAGGAAAATGAAGGCATTGAGCAATATAATGAAATGAATGATATCTTTGGGGAGATACTTCAGGCTAAGACAGTGGCAGGGATAGAGTATCTGAACGCGGATCAGATCGATATCTTTCACATGGGATGCTATGATATTGACAGTTTCCGTCAATATTTCCTGGAGGGCCCTAATCTTGATCGCTACATGGAGTCTGAGGAGGTGATAGAGGCCATCTCCAATGACGAGAAGTCCCTGCTCAAACATGGCATGCGCTGGGTTAATAAAAAGCTCTTCCAGCGTGGGTGTTCCAACTGTAGTTTGTGAGGGTTCAAGAAAAAGATGTTCGACGTTCATCTTTCAATGTAACCTGTGAACGGCTACTAAAATCTTTACACACTGAGCCTCTGCCGTGTTTTCTTCCAGTGGTCTGCAGCCTTGATTTTGATACGATTTACTAGTTTGAAATTATGGAATGTGAAGCCACTGTAACTATATATAACAGGCTGGGACTCCATGCCCGTCCGGCCTGCCGTTTTGCTCAAAAGGCAAGTGAATTTAATGCTGATGTATGGCTTGTGAAAGATGGGAAGAAAGTAGACGGGAAAAATATTCTTGAGGTCTTGACCCTTGCCTGCCCTTATGGGAGCGTCCTGACAGTCAGGGCAGTTGGTTCGGATTCAAACCAGGCAGTGATAGACCTTAAGACCTTAGTAGAAAGTCGTTTTGGCGAATTGGATTGATCAAGATGTCAGAAAAAAAAGGTGATTCGGCAGTTTTAAAAGGAATAGGGGCCTCGCCCGGAGTGGTCATTGGTCCTGCCTTCCTGTTGGATTACCACAAGGTTAAGATCTTAAAAAGGCAAATTGAAAAAGGCGAGATTGACCAGGAGAAAGAACGATTTGTAAAGGGTGTCTCTGAGGCGGAAAATCAGATAAAAAAGTTGATTGCAGATATCCCAGAGGAACTCAGAGAACATTCAGGGATTTTTGAAGCCCATTTGTTAATACTCAAAGACCGAATGGTCTATGAGAGGACCTTAAGGTTAATTTCTGAAGAGCAGATTAACGCAGAGTGGGCCCTCAATAATGCTTTGGACCATGCTAGAGAACTCTTTGAGCAGGTAAAAGATCAGTATATCAGGGAACGTTTTGAAGATATTAAGTACGTAGTGCGGAGAGTCCAAAAGCTCTTGTCCGGGAGTCCCTCTGTGGATTTCAGTCAACTGGAGGAGCCGGTTATACTGGTGGCACACGATTTGTCTCCTGCTGATACGGTCCAAATGGCCAAAGAAAAAATCCTGGCATTTGTTACAGACATGGGGAGCCGAACATCCCACACGGCGATTCTGGGCAGATCGCTCGGTCTTCCCGCAGTTGTGGGTCTGGAAAACGCCACGTCTTCCATATTTTCCGGGGAGACTTTGATTGTAGACGGCCTATATGGTGAAGTAGTAGTAAATCCGGATGATGAGCTCTTAAGACATTACAGGGAAAAACAGGAGGATTACATACGATATCGACTGGATGTAATCCAATACAGTAACCTCCCTGCAGAGACACAGGACGGATTCAGATTTAAGATCAAGGCTAACATAGAGTTCCTTGAGGAGATTTCCTCTGTCATATCCAATGGTGCTGAAGGGATAGGGCTCTACCGTACCGAGGTCATGTATCTGGCTCACAAGGAGCTTCCCATTGAAGAGGAACTTTTTCTGGCTTACAAAGAAGTCGTAGAGCGCATGTCACCCTTTCCAACAACAATCCGTACTCTGGATATTGGTGGCGACAAGTTCTTGTCGTCAGTCTCTCAGGACGACGAAAGCAATCCAGCCCTCGGGCTGAGAGCGATTCGGCTCTGTTTGAAAGAGTCAAATCTATTTCGCACACAGCTCAGGGCAATACTCAGAGCCAGTGCATACGGGGATGTGAGGATGCTTTTCCCTTTAATATCCGGCAAGTCAGAAATAATTCAGGTCAAGGAACACTTGGAGAAGACCAAGGATGAGCTGCGGAGAGAGGGAATTCCATTTAATGAAGATATCAAGACAGGCATTATGATAGAGGTCCCTTCTGCTGTACTTTTGGCGGATGTCCTTGCCAAGGAAGTGGATTTCTTCAGTATAGGTACAAACGACCTCATTCAGTATTCCCTGGCAATCGATAGAGGTAACGAATATGTGGCACATCTCTACGAGCCTTTACACCCCGGTGTTTTGAGAATGATCTATCGTACAATAGAGGCAGCCCATGAAGCAGGAATTGAGGCGGCGGTTTGCGGAGAGATGGCAGGAGAACCGATGTATCTTCCCGTACTTATCGGCATGGGTCTGGACGAACTGAGCATGAACGCCTTGGATATACCAAAGATCAAGCGCATGATTCGAATGAGTAACCAGAACCAATGCGGCGCTTTGGTTCGAGATATCCTTGAGTGCTCTACCGCACAGAAGATAAGAGAGCATCTTTTAGACTTCCTTACCTCTGACTTCCCAGGGGAATTCGATCTCAGCCACGGGTTATTTCCGGATTTTGTCGGCAGGGAGGCTATCCCTGGGCCTCTGATGACCGAAATGAAAGAGAGCGCCCTGAACAGGCAGTTAAGTTAGGGCCTGTCACGAGATAAATGGCTCCTTCTTACTCAGTTGAGCAATTAGCTGTCTATGACAGGGCGGCAGACCGATAATCATTAAACTAATAGCTAACCGCTAAGGCGCCAAGAACGCAAAGTTAAACACAAAGAAGATACTTATCCAGCCGGTAACGGTCCGGCTGGATAAAAAATATTTCTTAGCGTCCTTAGCGTCTTCGCGGTTCAATTTACCGTGAAGATACCTCGTAGTGGTAAAAGAAACATACAAGGCTAATCGCTCAAATTAAGTTCTTACAATGCTGAATTTTGACAGAGTCGGCGAGATGACTGTTGCAGCACTGCTGGCCTCTATAGGCTCGGGCTTTGTTGTGGCCTATCAGTACGAGGTGGCAGACCCTTTTGTAACCAGCGTCGCCATTGAAGCAATACTTCCCTTTGGCGCCTTCTGGAGGGCCCTGCACTTCTGGACCAGCCAGGCATTTTTCCTTCTACTTATTTATCATGCATGGCAAAGCATTGATGATCTGCCAAAAATTTCTATCCGGCCATCAGGTCGCCGACAGTGGACAGTCCTGAGCTTTACCCTTCCCATGAGTATCCTTGCCCTGTTTACCGGATATGTTCTGCGGTATGATGGAACAGGTCAGGCTGCGGGCACAATTGCCGAGCACCTCCTGCTGAAAATCCCACTGATTGGATCAGGACTCAACCGTTTCCTGATGGCGAACACAGATGAGGGTTTAAGCCGTATCTACCTTCTGCATCTGCTCCTTACCGCCCTGTTATGGGGGCTTGGCACCTGGTATCATACCCGTCGGGTGATCCTAAGCCGGAAGATTTTTCTGAGCATTCTCGCCGGTTCTATTGCAGTGGCCATTCTGTTTCACGCACCGATAGACCTCCCTGGGAAAAACATAGACCTGATACAGGGCCCGTGGTTCTTTCTGGGAATACAGGAACTCCTGCGACATTTTTCGCCGCTCGGAGCTGGAGTTCTGTATCCACTGATACCGGTAATCGCCTTCTCATCGCTATCCTGGGTGAGCAACAGAAAGATACCACTTTCGCTCCTTATCGGATGGCTTGTGACTTACTTTGGCTTGAGCCTTGCCGGATGGTTGAGGTCAGCCTGATTATACTGCAAAAAATTCTGGAAGAAAGGCTTTCAGAGTAGTATCTCCAACCTGAAAAACTGCAAGACGACGCATGAAGGCCCTGAATCGTACCTGTTCATTGGGAGACACCAGAAAACCCGGCAAAGCCCTGTTTGAGATAAGCCCATTTACCGTACCAGGATTTCCAATCCGATTATTTACCAATTCGCTTAATACGTCCAGCAGGTTTCCAGACACTCGATTTTTGTCCAGGTGCTCTATGATTTGGCAGATGGCAAGATTCACTGTAACAAGAAAAGGCTCCATATCCGCTTCGCCACCGTATTGGCAGACTTCCCTTGAAGACATTGCCCTGCATGCAAAGGGACGGTTCTCATAGATACTACAAAGTCCTTCCCGGTCCAAAAAAGGGCAGACCCCTTCCCCGTGTTCTCCTATGTCTGAGGGGATTTCCTTCTGCCTGAGACAAAGATCCGCTATTTGATTAGTGCTCAGGCCCGGCCTGTAAATCGGTTTTGCTGTTGCTGAATACAGCAATTTTTTAAGATCGAGATTATCAAAAAAAGAAGAACATAGCAGGTGTTCGGCTTCAAGTGATGTGGCAACTATATTTACAGTACAACAGACATGGCAACCCGGCCTGCAAGCCAGGGAAAAGCCTTTAAGAAACCGGTCATAAAAGGAATAGATGGCGGCAAGGACCTTGAACTTGTTTGAATCATCTATATAAATCATGATAGTTATGAAGCTTCCTTTATTTTTCAGCCTACATTAAAAAAGATAGCCATTTGGTTTTAACTTTGAACATACAAGATACGAAGACCTGAATGTTGTTTTATTTCGTGCTTTCAATCTTTCGCGTTTTCGTGATTGTGTTTCAGTGATTATCACGTTGTCATGCCGACCGTAATGGCGGACAAATAACAATTAGTTCAGTTTATCCAAAGCCTGTCCGATAACATTATAGAATTTTGTAACTCGATAGTATAGGAATTTCCTTTTTCTAAGTCCCGCCCAAAGGGCGCTAAGTTCATAGTATAGGAATTTCCTTTTTTTGACAGGATCAACAGGATAATCAGGATAAATGAAAATCATGTAAATCTTGTTCATCCTGTCAGAGAAGTCCCGCCGAAGGCGGCTAATTTATGGTTCGTGATTCGTGGATCGGTCTTGCGGTCTGCAAGAAGATCGTGGATCGGCACGGCGGGCGGATGTGGGTAGAATCAGAGCAGGGCAGGGGGCGACGTTCTACTTCACAATTCTCGCAAAAGGAGGTGAACAGCCGTGAAAAAAGGACTTGTTTTCTCTGCGTTGTTACTTCTGCTTTTATCAGGCGGCTGTACAAACGAAGAACAACCGACCATAGAGAAGAGAACAGATTTTACTGAAGCTCCGGCGCATCCCGATTCTGAAAAGAGAGTAAACTGGATGGGGCACTGGCTTCACGAACACGACCGCGAAACCATTGTGCAGGAGGTTGCTCAGGATTTCGAACTGATGAATCCCGATATCGACGTCAACCTCAAGTATCCCCAACAAATAATGGGAGTACGCAGTAAATATGTAACTGCTAAATATATTGTCAGGATGATAAAGACCGGCAATATAGAATGGGATGTTATCTGGTTAGATGATCGTATTTACCAACACGTCGCCGAAGAATTGGATGATCCGCAATGGGGTAAGAAACACCTTGTGAACTTTGAAGAGGTGGATGGTTTTACACAGACGCAGAAACCTTTCATCATAAAGGATTCTATTTACAGAGAACAAACAGGAGGCATGATCGTTGGTCCCTATATAGAAGGCTACTACAACGTGATATATTACAACAAAGATGTTGCCAAACAAATAGGCATCAAAATAAAGCACGCCGGGATGACCTGCGATGATCTTCGCTCGTATGTTGTGGCGGTTGATCAGTACAATCAGGAGCATAACACGAATATTGCGGCATTCTATGAATGTAATGATTTTTTATCATCCCAAATACTATTTCAGAACCTATTCAAATCCCAGCTCAGTGATTTCGATAAAGCAAAAAAAGAGGTGGGTTCAGACGAGAAAAACGCGGCGCTTTTAAAGACATTTCAGGCCTTCGAAGAGCTTGGTAAATACAATCCGCTGATAGACTCTCACAACGGAAATGTTTGGTTTAAGACTCTGTATCTTCCACTGAGCGATAAATGCCTCTTCTTTATAAATGGTATCTGGATGTATAGCCACTGGATGGGGACAGACGAAGAAAAAACAATAAAGATGATACCCGCCGAGTTGCCTGTATTCCAGAAGACGAATTACTATCTGGGGGGTTATATCCCAACGTGGGCTGTTATGAAGGACGCTCCGAACCGGGAAGAAGGAATCAGGCTTCTCATGTTCTGGAGCACGCCACTTGTCGCTGAGAAATGGGTGCGCTACGCAAAAGCTCCGACAGGCATGGTGGGTCATGTGAGTACATCTGATTCGGCAGATGACCCGTTTGAACAATTTCAGGCAGCAATCACTGAAAAATACGGTGGAAATGTCCATTACAGCGCGAATGCAGGCTATATCTTCGGAGAAGAGAACCGGCTTTTGCAGGATGATCTGAATAAGAAGGTCCTACGGCTGCTGGATGGTGAGATAACCGCAGAGCAGGCTTATGAAGAGATTATGGAGCTGGTTGAATGAAGAGTGAACATGTGGGGGGACAACGATGAGTGCGTGGAGTAAGTCCGCAGCAATTTTCAGCATCTCCCTGCTTCTTACCCTCTCTCTATGCGGTTCGTTAGCGAATGCACAGGAGGAGACGGCAAAGCGTGTGCTTGTGCTGAATTCGTATCACAAGGGCTTTCTCTGGACTGACAATACTGTGAAAGGGATTGAGTCGGTCATGGGATCCGAAGAAAACGAGATTGAACTCACGATAGAATATATGGATACCAAATCCATAAAATACGATGCCCGGTACAAAGAGAAATTATATGACTTGTATAAATATAAGTACGGCAACCAGACATTTGACCTGATTATATCTACCGATGATAACGCATTTGATTTTCTTCGCGAGTATCATGAAGATCTATTTCCGGGCACGCCGGTAGTTTTCTGCGGGGTGAATAATCTCGAGGCTCCCAATCTTGTAAACCGGGATGTATTTACAGGGGTTATTGAGCTTTCGTCTGTAAAAGAGACGATAGCCATTGCTTTAAGCCTGCATTTCGAGACCAAAGAGATCGTCTTTGTTGCCGACAACACACCTACGGGAACACAGCTCTGGAGCCAGATACAAGGGCTATCCGGATATTATGAAAATATTCGGATGACCCGTATTGATGACAGTTTGTCCATGGAACAGATCGAGGGTGATCTAAGCAGATTATCCGATGACACCATAGTGCTTTTCGTAACCTTGAATCGTGATAATTCCGGAAAATATTACTCTTCAAAAGAAGCGGTCCCGCGTGTATGCAGAGCAAGTACACGACCGGTATACGGGTGCTCTGTCCAGATTCTGCCCCATGGTATCGTCGGGGGCGAACTGATTGGCGGCGTTTATCACGGTCAGGTTGCGGCAACAATGGCAAAGCGCATCCTGGCGGGGGAGGTGGTGCGGGATATTCCTGTGATAACAGAGCCGCAGACCCAAACCCTATTTGATTACAATCAGATGCAGCGGTGGGGTATCAAGGAGTCTGACCTGCCCGAAGACCGCATTATCGTCAATAAACCTTATTCATTCTATGAAGGGAATAAAGGGCTGATCTGGGGCATAATTGCTTTTATGACCGTCCAAACGCTGATCATCGTTGCTCTTGTTGTGAACCGGTCAAGGCGCAAAGCTGCGGAGGATAAGCTTAAGGAGAGTGAGGACCGGTTCCGGACGATTTTTAATTCGATTAATGATGCAGTCTTTATCCATGACATAGAGACCGGAGCGATCCTTAACATCAACAACACGACGTGTAACATGTACGGATATACTCGCGAGGAACTCCGCAGACTCGACGTGCAAACCGTAAGCATGGGCGAAGCGCCGTACGCCCAGGAAGACGCTATCAAGTGGATAAAGAAGGCAACAGCAGGGGAACCCCAGGTCTTTGAATGGATGGCTAAGCACAAATCCGGACGTCTGTTCCGGGTGGAAGTGAATATGAGAAGCGCGGTCATCGGGGGGCATGAACGTATGCTGGTGGTTGTGCGTGACATCACCGAGCGCAAACGCGCGGAAGATGCGCTGGCAGAAAGCGAGAAAAAGCTCTCGCAGATAGTTAATGGAAGTTCAACGCCGATCTTTGTGATTGACAAGACGCACACTGTCACACACTGGAACAAGGCATGTGAGAACCTGACCGGCGTTTCTGCAAAGGAGATGGTGGGAACGAGAAGGCAGTGGTCGCCCTTCTATTCTCACGAAAGACCTGTTCTGGCAGATATTATAGTGGACGGATCAACAGAGGAAGAGATAGCCGGATACTACGGCGACAAGTTCCGAAAATCAGCTCTTATTGATGGGGCTTATGAGGTTGAAGATTTCTTCCCCGGGTTTGGCGATAAATGGCTTTTCTTAACTGCTGCGCCATTGAGAGACGACCATGGGAATGTGACCGGGGCAATAGAGTCCCTGCGGGATATTACCGAGCGCAAACGGTCGGATGAGAAATTAAAGCAAACCATGGCGGACCTGAAACGTTCAAATACTGATCTGGAGCAGTTTGCTTACGTCGTATCACACGACCTACAGGAGCCGCTGCGCATGGTCACTTCTTATGTGCAGCTTTTATCGAAGCGTTACAAGGACAAACTCGATTCCGATGCCGATGATTTCATCGGTTTTGCCGTGGACGGCGCAAGCCGCATGCATACGCTGATCCAGGACCTGCTCACATACTCGCGGGTAGGCACGCGAGGCAACCCGCTCACACCGGCTGCCTGCGAAGATGCGCTTGACCAGGCGCTCGCCAATCTGAAACTGACCATTGAAGATAGCGGCGCAGTGGTGACCCATGATCCGCTACCGACTGTTGCGGCTGATTCCTCGCAGCTTGTTCAACTCTTCCAGAACCTGATCGGAAACGCAATCAAGTTCCATGACGATGAGCCTCTGCGTGTTCATGTTGCAGTAGAGCGAAAAGATGACGAATGGAAATTCTCGGTCGTGGACAACGGAATCGGGATCGATCCCGAATTCTTTGAGCGCATCTTTGTGATATTCCAGCGTCTGCACGGCAGGGAAGAGTATTCAGGAACCGGGATCGGTCTTGCGGTCTGCAAGAAGATAGTGGACCGGCATGGCGGCAGGATGTGGGTGGAATCGGAGCCGGGCAGGGGGGCGACGTTCTACTTCACGATTCCTGCGGTCCCGGTAGAAGGATGTGTCTGGAAATGAATAGAATGGTGATCTGTTCTATTTTACTGACAATCCTCACATGACCGTGAAACCCTTGTCCTGGAGGTTTCACATCACAATTAGTTCAGTTAATTTAGAACCTGACCGATAACGCAATAAAGTTCCGTAGCAAAGAAGCACCACATGTTCATATCTCTGTAACTCGTGGATCGGAGATCAGAGGTCAGAGATCACGAATCGAAGTCCACGAACCACAAACTACGAACTA
>CBETWD010000034.1:0-17385 GCA_965539945.1 uncultured bacterium | reverse complement strand
TTGTAGAAAACGCCCTAAAAACTGCCGGACTATCCTTTGTAGCGGCCCTGATCTAATTGTTGATTGCTGATTGTTGATTACTCCCTTGTTCTATTCTCATGCCTTCTCCATTCCCGCCTGCCTCGCAAGCTTGGCGAGTGGGCAGGAAGAACTCACTAATCAACCGTTCAGGTTTTCGATGAACCCTGAATCTTTGAACCTTTGAACCTTTGAACCTTGAACCTTTGAACCTTGAACCCTGAACCATCGAACCTTTGAACCCGTGAACGGTTGCGGAACATGTAACAGAAATCTAACAATGCCCTAACAATACTTTAACACGGCTGTGGTTGAAGGGTGCTGTTGAAAATCAGTAATCGAAAAAAGAAAATGAGGATACGCCGGTGAAAAAAATAGTAATTGTAACCAGTAGGCCGGAGCCTGATTACGATTTACTAGGATTACTCAATGTGCTGTTTTCTGAATGTGAGATCCATGTTGTTCCAAGGCGGATTGAGGCTTTTGAAGGGTGTCCGGCCGGTTGCTGTTCAGGTCAATTTACGACGCACACAACAGGAAGGGCATGTTAGCGAACACATTGATTGTAGATAAAGCCATACGTTCAAATACTCCTTTTATGACTGGATCAGAGGTGAACTGTCCAAGATGCGGTTCTGGGGCCATCTACCGATATGGTCGGACACACAGTGGCAAACGCAGATTTATCTGTATTCTATGTCGACGACAGTTTTCTGCCGATGCCAAGAAGTGCGAAGTCCAAGACAGACCGGACTGTCCCCGGTGTGGAAGACCAATGCACATATATAAAAGAGAAGAAGGGCACATCAGGTTCAGATGCTCAGCTTATCCGGAATGCAGGACATACAAGAAAATTGTCGTTGAGCAGGAATAAACCTTTTTTTCTCAAAGATCCATCCACCATCTAATGCTTTCCTTAATGCCTCCCTGGTTTATGTTGTCACACGGTATTCGCAGACGCTGAACCTGAGAACAATCTGCAAACCTGTAAATAGACAACCTGAGAATGTTGAACCCTTTTCAGCCGTTGATTTCATGCGGACGCTCATAACCCGGCGGTGCAGCGGGTTCAGTGTGTATGCGGGAGGCCGCTATGGCCGGGGATGACAAGTAGCACGCTTTTTGTAGGTATGTAATGAAAGAAGTCTCCTGGGTCATATTGTCTTTTAGGAGACCAAGGTATACAACCTATGGCTGCATAAAATTAGGTGCTTTGTCGCAATTGGCATAATGGACAGGAGGTATCCATTATTTCAAGTATGAAGCACTGTTAATGACCCACGAAGTTCTATTGTTTTCACAGGTTATAGAGTTCCAGAGACGTAATGTAGAAGAAGGGGGGGTACAAAATGGGGCTTTTGGATGATGCGCTCAAGGGAACGGTTCTGACCGGCCTTGCCATAGGGATAGGCGCAGCCGTGGTTGCGCCCGCAGTTCTTCCTGTCTTGGCTGGAGTGGCAAAACCGCTGGCCAAGGCCGCTATGAAGAGCGGGCTTGTCCTGTATAACAGAGGCAAGGAAATAGCAACTGAACTTGAAGAGATGGCAGAAGATCTGTGGGCAGAGTCCAAGGCAGAGGCTGAATCTGAGATTGAAGCAGGGGCCGAGCATGCAATGGAAGAGGAGGAAACGACCACAGCCATAGTTCAGACACAGGCAGAGACAGGTGTTAAAGCTTCCTGATGCCGCGATAACCCACACCATCTCCGGGAGATTGAGGCTCAGGATTCCTTCGAAAAAGGGTAACAACAGCTACTTCGAATCCCTGGAACAGAAGCTTTCCGGCTGTGACGGTGTGCAAAGGGTTAAGGCAAACACGGTAACTGCCGGTGTGCTGGTTCTTCATGATGCCGATATAAACAGCATTTCGAAGTTCGCAGAGGAAAACCGCCTATTCCTGGTGCAGAGCCTGGGGTCTGAACGGACGTTGCTGGTAAATAGGATAAGGAAAAGTTTCGAAGATTTAGACAAACGCACAATGGACTTGACTGGCGGTGAGCTGGACATAACCAGTGCAGTCTTTGTCTCCCTGGTTTCCTTAAGTATCTACCAGATAGCCAGGGGGAATTTCTTTGCTCCTGCCTGGTATACATCGCTCTGGTATGCAGCCAATATGGTCTTTAAATCTTCAGATAACAATTAACTACAAGAGGGGAAAAAAAGAGGAGGAGTAAGGAAAATGGCCGAAGAAAAAGAGATTAAAACAACAGAGGGATTGCATAAAGCAGGAACCGCCGTGAAGGAAGGTATAGTCAACAGCCTTAAGGGGGTTAACGAAATCGAGTCGGAAATAGTAAGTCTGGCCAGGAATACCGTGTCTAACACCCTGCAGGCCTCGGGTGATGTGGCTAAGACAGGCATCAGTGTGATCACCGACGTCGTAAAGGGAGCTGTACAGGCTACAGAAGAAGTGGGTACCGGACTTATAATGGGTGCAAAGAGCGTGGCCAAGGGAATCATTCTGGGCGTCAGCGACGTCGGAGGTGATCTGGTAACTGTCGCCGGGCAGACCGCAAGTGCAGCGGTTAAAGGGGCAGCCGAAGTCGGAGCGGACGTGGCGATGGTTGGAAGAAGGACGGTGGACGGTGTGATTGAGGCCACCAAAGAGGTCGGTGGCAACGTGGAGAAAGTGGCAACGAGTGCTGTGTCAGGGGCCATCGATGCGGCAGGAACCGTGGGAAAGACCGCGACAAGGGCGGTCACCGATGTGCTGGTCGGCGCCGTAGGAGGTGTTAAAGAGGTGCTAAGTGCTGCGGTGCCAAAGCCTTCAGGTGGAGAGAGCATTCAGCCCGCTCTTGAGAAGACACCTGAGCCCGCGAAGGAGAAGGCACCAGCCAAAGCTAAGAAGTAGCTGGACGAGAAACCTTCTTTTTGTCATTTCGACCGAAGGGAGAGATCTGCACGCTTCTGCTGTTAAACAAGATTTCTCGTCGCTACGTTCCTCGAAATGACATTTTTCCTGGTTTCCGTTCAAACACTAAATAGGCACCACTGAAAAGTAAAAAATATAGAGGTTGAGAGGGGATTAGGGGGCTGTGGTCGATCCGATTCATGCATCGGTAAAAGGGAGAACTAGGTATAGAGTAAAGGGTCTCTACCGCTCTTACCTCTTTAAATCGCATCTTGAGTCTCAACTCAGGAACGAGGAGGGTATAGCCAGGGTAAGTGCCAGCACACTGACTGGAAATCTCCTCATTACTTACAACTCCGGCAGATCTCCCTCTGACATCGCCGAACTCATTCAAGGGATAGTCTCAGGCTACAGCAGAAAGGCTGCAAAGTCCCGCAAGTCTGAACACACCCCGGCGGCAAGGCAAGATATAGCAAGCACTGGATCGAAGCGCAGAGGAAACGTCAGGAAAAAACGGCCTCCCATGAGCAAGAGGAAGCTCAGGCGGCTTGTAGTCCACTCAGGGGACCAATCGGTCGAGCCGTGGCATGTGAAAGAAGCAGATGACGTGCTTAAGGCCTTTGCCACCTCAAGTGCTGCCGGCTTAAATGCCGGGGAGGCCAGACAATGCCTCAAAAAGTATGGCCCGAATGTCCTTCCTGAGGCTGTGCCACGATCAGGTCTAAGCATATTGTTAGACCAGCTAAGATCCGTACCGGTCGGTATGCTCACGGCAGCGGCCGGCATCTCCGTACTTACCGGAGGGGTCGTGGATGCCGCGGCTATTATGGTGGTTGTGGGCATAAATGCCGTCATAGGCTATGTGACCGAAAGTCAGTCTGAAAAGACCATACATTCCTTAAAGAGCCTGGTCCGTCCCAGGGCCCTGGTAAGACGAGACGAAAAAGTAAAAGAAATCGGCGCAGAGGATGTGGTCCCAGGGGATATGCTGGTACTGCGCCCCGGGCAATATGTTGCTGCAGATGCCAGGCTTATAGAGGCAAAGCGTCTGAGCATCGATGAGTCCGCCCTGACCGGCGAAAGTGTGCCTGCTGTAAAGAAGCCAGGGTTTCTTTCTGAGGAGAATGTCCCGCTAAGTGACAGGTCCAACATGTGCTACATGGGAACCCTGGTAACCGGGGGCCAGGGGCTTGCCGTAGTGGTGGCTACGGCAAAATTTACAGAGATGGGCTTGATACAGTCTCTGGTGGGAGAGGCCAAGACCCCTCAGACCCCGATGGAAAGGCAGCTTGACCAGATAGGGACCCAGTTGGTGATTGCTTCATCGGCATTATGCGGCATTGTATTTGTTGTCGGCCTTTTCCGCGGTTATGGGTTCCTTCTGATGCTCAAAACGGCCATTTCCCTGGCAGTGGCGGCCATCCCTGAAGGGCTTCCCGCAGTGGCCACCACCACACTTGCCCTGGGTATTCGGGAGATGCGCCGGCACAAGGTCCTTATCAGACGTCTGGATGCAGTGGAGACCCTTGGTTCCGTTCAGGTGATCTGTCTCGACAAGACCGGCACGATCACCTTGAACAGGATGACGGTGGTAGATATCTACCTGGGAGAAGAGCGAATCAAGGTTTCAAAGAAAAGGCTCACACTCATCCAGGGGCGAGTTGACCCTGTCTTCTGGCAAGAAACAACCGGCCTTATGGTCTGCTCAGCCCTCTGCAACGAGAGCGAGGTGATTCAGAACGGCGAAGGTTATGTGGTAAACGGGTCTCCAACCGAGAATGCCCTGGTATACATGGCTATGAGGTGCGGCCTTGATATCCTGAATCTCAAACAGGACTTCCCTCTGGTAAAGATGATCCATCGTTCCGAGAGACGGAATATGATGGTGAGTATCCATAAGACCGTCCAAGGCAAGATGCTTGTTGCGGTCAAAGGCAGCCCGAGCGAGATATTGTCTCTCTGTACCCGGCAGATGAGGCTGGGGGAGGCGGTCCCCTTTACGGATGAGCAGCGCCTTGCAATACAGACAGAGAATGAGCGTATGGCCGGCAGGGCCTTAAGGGTTCTTGGAGTGGCATATGCCTTGGTGGACTGTGACGAGAACAGGGTCGATGACAAGGAAATTCCGGCAAAGGACATGGTATGGCTCGGACTTGTGGGCATGGCCGATCCCATAAGGGAAGGCCTCAAAGATCTCACAGGCCAGTTCCACAAGGCCGGGATCAAGACGGTGATGATAACCGGAGATCAAGGGCCGACCGCCTATGCCATAGGAAAAGAGTTGAACCTCAGCGGCGAGGAACAACTGCGGATTCTCGACTCCACCAGCCTTGCCAATGTAGACTCCGAGGCCATGCAGGCGCTCTGTCAACAGGCACATGTGTTTTCCAGGGTAAGCCCCGGACACAAGCTGCAGATCGTTCAGGGCCTGCAGAGAGCAGGCAAGGTTGTGGCCATGACCGGTGACGGAATAAACGACAGCCCGGCCCTAAAGGCGGCAAATATCGGAATAGCTATGGGGGAGACAGGGACTGATGTGGCAAGGGAGGTTGCCGGTGTGATCCTTGAAGATGACAACATCGAAACCATGATAGTGGCTGTAAGTCAGGGCAGGACCATATATGCCAATGTTCAAAAAGCACTCCACTTCCTGCTGGCCACAAACCTCAGCGAGATAATGGTCACATTTGCAGCCAACATCGGAGGGATAGGGCAGCCACTGACCAGTATGCAGTTGCTCTGGATCAACCTCATTACCGATATTTTTCCAGGGCTTGCCCTTTCACTGGAGGCACCGGAAAAGGACGTGTTGGATCGTCCCCCGAGGGACCCTCATGAACCCATTGTCAGGCCCTCCGACCTGAAAAAGATGACTCGTGAAGCCGGGGTCATAAGTGTGGGGGCTATGGGCTCTTACGGTTACGGGATAGCGAGGTATGGCATTGGGTCAAGAGCGAGCGGCATAGCCTTTCTGAGCCTTACAGTCGGCCAGCTCCTTCACGCCATAAGCTGCCGTTCGGATAAGCACAGCATATTTGATCCTGAACCTCTGCCGTCCAATAAATACTTGAATGTAGCCATGGGAGGATCCTTTGCTCTTCAGGCACTGGCGCTCTTTGTCCCTGGGCTGAGATCACTCCTTGGCATAGGTCCCTTTGGAATAATGGATTCTCTGGTAGTGGGCGGCACGGCTGTGCTCCCCCTTGTGGTAAATGAGATGACAAAAAAGGCGCAGGGTGAAAACAGATGAGAAAGGACTTCATCTTCACATCGGAATCGGTAACAGAGGGGCATCCGGACAAGCTCTGCGACCAGATAAGCGATGCCATAGTAGACCGCTTCTTGCAACAGGACCCCTATTCTTCAGTTATCGCAGAATGTGCAGTCTCCCAGTCCATAGTCTTCATTGCTTTAGTCTTTTCATCCACTGCCTTGATAGATGTAGCTAATGTGGCAAGAAATATCATCAATCAGGTGGGTTACGATGACCCGCCCTTTAGCGGCAGGACCTGCACAGCACTCACCAGCATTAAAGAGCTGCCCCTGGCCAAGAGATTACGATTTGACGAAACCCGGCTTACCGAAAAACAGATCGACCGAATCACCGTTAGGCATAATCAGGTCAATGCCTTCGGCTTTGCCTGTGATCAGACACCGGTGTTTATGCCCCTTCCCATATGGCTTGCCCATAAGCTCGCAAGACGGCTTACATCCGTGAGGTTCAGGAAGCTACTTCCCTATCTCGCCCCGGATGGGAAGACACAGGTGGGAGTTGAATACAGAAACGGCAGGCCGCACAGGATATACAGTATCACCATACAAGTCTGTCAAAAAAAGCCTTCGGCAGGAGACGTCCCTCATCTCAAGGCATTGGAAAATGACATAAGAGAAACGGTCATAGACCCGTCATTCCACGAGGAAGAGATCCGGCCTGACACAAAGACAAGGATATTTATTCAGCCCGAGGCGCCGGATATCGGATGTGGGCCGGCCATGCATTCCGGGCTCACCGGGCGCAAAAACGCCATCGATACCTACGGGGAGTATTCCAGACATAGCGGTGCGGCCCTCAGCGGCAAGGACCCCAGGCGTATTGACAGGATCGGGGCTTACGCGGCCAGGTACGCGGCTAAAAACATTGTCGCGGCAGGGCTTGCCGATGAATGCGAGGTCCAACTGAGCTATTCAATAGGCATGTCACGCCCTGTCAGCATCCAGGTGGAGACCTTTGGCACAGGCAAGGTAACCGAAGCCGGGATTGTCGCCCTGTTAAAGGAACACTTCGATTTCCGCCCTGCCGGGATAATGAGGCAATTCAATTTAAGACATCTGCCCGCCGACATAAAGGGGGGCTTCTACAGAAAGCTCGCGGCCTATGGCCATGTTGGACGCATGGACATCGGACTTCCCTGGGAGTTTACAGATAAGGTTATGTTACTGAAAGAGGCGGTTACTCGTTCTTCCGGGTAAAAATACGTTGAATGGATTACATGTTTTTGGGGGTATGGACCGTGGTTGTAGCATTACTCTATGAAACTGAAACTGAAAAACGGCAACACTTATCAGCAATTCATATGCTGTCGCACGATTTGGGGATTGCTGAGGATTCCATAAGACCGCTCTATGAAAATGAGCTTAGAGGATTTAAAGAACATGCACCACGGATAAAGACCTTTCTTTCTATCTTTGTAAGCCGGCATATAAAGGAAAAAATTGATAAACACGCAGCCTGAGCCAAAGTCGTTTATCCTGCCTTTGAAAATTAGGCAAGGGCCTGGTCTATTTCTTCTATTATCGTCCTTTCTATGGCTGATTTAAGCAGGCTGGCTGCAAATCCCAAATTTACTGCCATTTCAACAGTGTTGTCCTTTACAGCTATATAGCCCCTTGCCGGTCCTTCGAAGTTACACACATCCCCATTCCATTGAAATGTGAGTCCAAAGGACTCTGCGGTCTTGTTGATAGACGGCTCTATACGTCTCTTTGCTTCTTCACGAACGAATGCGTGTGTTCTCTTAAGTTGAATGTCAGCCATAAAGGCATCGCGCCTCCACTTTTAGTAAGCGTTCACAGGGCACCACATCTGCTTTGTTGTCGGGCACTTGAAGTACAGGGAGTACGTCTGCGTACCCTCCGCCTCGCATCTGCAGCACCCTGTAAACGCTTACAGTTCGGTGGGTTGCGGTAAAACTGGCGTTGTAACCCCGTGAACGGTTACCATTTTTCTTTAGCATCTGATGAAAGCAAATATCATGTAAGAGCAGTATAAAAAAAGAAACATAATGCCTTCCCATCTATGCAGAATTTTGCTTCTGCCAATAAACATCATCAAAAACAGCAACAGGCTTACAAGCATGGTAAATACCAAATCTGAATTAACACCTTTTTGAAAAGGAATAGGCCGGATAATGGAACTGCAACCTAATACCCAAAAGATATTGAAAATATTTGATCCTACCACATTTCCAATTGAGATATCGGATTTGTTTTTAAAAGAGGCAACAGCACAAGTCGCTAATTCCGGTAAAGAAGTTCCCAGCGCTACAATAGTCAACCCAATGTCAGATTCTCTCATGCCAAAAGTCCTCGCTAAATGAACAGCCCCATCAACAACCCATTTTCCTCCCAGAAACAGGGCGACTGATCCTCCGAGAATCATAAAAACTGCAGACCAGGTTCTGATTTGCTTTGTTTCCAAATGTCCGTTCTCACGATTTTCTTTGGCAATGGTAAAGATATACACCATAAAAACGGCGAAAAAGAACAGGAGCACCATACCGTCACTCTTGGTTAGAACTGAAGAGCGAACTCCATAGAGTAAGGCGTCATTTCCTAAGACTCCCAGTATTAAAACAGCCAGCAAGCTAAGAGGGATTTCCACCCATACTGTTTTTTTTCTGATGATAATTGGTGAAATTATTGCTGATACTCCCAGGACGAGCAAAATATTAGCGATATTACTCCCTAGAATGTTGCCGATTGCAATCCCGCTATTTCCTTGACGGCTGGCAATAATATTGACCATTAATTCCGGAAGAGAGGTTCCAAACGAAACAACGGTTAAACCGATAGCAATGTCAGATACTTTTAGCTTTTCAGCAATGGAAGAGGCCCCATCCGTCAGGAAATCAGCCCCCTTAATTAGTACGACAAACCCAAGGACAAATAAAATTAAAACAGAATCTATCATGAATATCTAATTTTATACAAAACATAAACTAGATTTCTGTTAAGACTTTGTTAGGTATTCGTTACAGTTACACCAACCTCGCCGACTCCGATACTTGGTAACGCTCCAAGTAACTTCTCAAAAAATTCCCGTTACTGTCATTGCGAAGCAAAGGAATCTCTTTCATAGAAAGGAGTTAGAAGTTCCGAGACGTCTAATTACCCGCAATATATATAACTTCTCAATAGGTCCGGGTAACAGTCACTGGATAGTCGCAAAATATGATTTGCCCGGACTTATTGAGAGGTCACCAACATATTAGGTATCTAGCATTAACATGAGGCTAACACTGTCTTAATAAGACCGTAACATTTCTGTGGTTTAATAAATTGATTCGGAGAATTGGATCGATTCTTTTTTCTGAAAAGCCAAAGGCGGTTTGATAAAGCATGTGACGCGGCAAAAGGGTATTTTACATGTTTACCGAAAAGGAAAGAAAAGTTAAGGAAGTCATTGATGAGCATGTTCAAAAGGTAGGGGGATGCCTGGGCTGTTTCAATGGTTGTCTTGAGGCCTTCCTTCAGGGTGATAGAGCCAGATGTGAATCGACTCATAGAAACTGTGACTCTGCTGAAACCGAGGCTGATATACTGTATAGAAAGATCGGCGAGCACCTGTACTCCGGAGCCTTTCCCGCCATCGAACGAAAAGATATCTATATGATGACAGGGTTGGTGGATAAGATCGCCAATAAAGTCGAGAAAGCTTCTGACGTCGTGGTATACCAAAGCCCTGACGTGCCGGAGGATTACAAGCAAACCCTGCACGAAATCTTTGAGACCATTGTAAAGATGTTCCGTATCTTTCAGGAGGCGGTGAGGCTCTTTGCGCCCTTCGAAACCTTGCATGGGGCTGACAATCTGGCAACCATCCGGGAAAAGATCACCGCTATCGGCATTATGGAATCGGAGATCGACGACAAAGAGTGCGCCATCATGAGGACTATATACCACTCCGGAC
Source organism: uncultured bacterium (assembly GCA_965539945.1). Lineage (GTDB taxonomy): Bacteria > Desulfobacterota > Dissulfuribacteria > Dissulfuribacterales > UBA3076 > UBA3076. The sequence goes on along the minus strand of CBETWD010000034.1, from coordinate 7,328 downwards.
TTCCCCTTATCCATAAAATCCACCTTGAGAGATTCGTGCGACAGATTACCGAAATCTCAGACGTTATTGAGGATGCATCTGATCGTCTTGATGTCCTTGTCATTCGTATGAGGATATGACCGCAAAATTTGATACAAATTTAACCCTCTCCTAATAATGCTGTAACACTGATGTGGTTCAAGAATGTATTGAAAATCAGCAATCGAAAAAAGAGGAGGAGGAAAAATCCGTGAAAAAAATAGTGATTGTAACCAACAAACAAGAGCCTGATTACGGTTTATTCGGGTTGCTCAATACGCTGTTTCCTGAGTGTGAGATCCATGTTGTTCCAAGGTGTGTTGAGACTTTTATGGAGGGTCTGGCCGGTTGTTCTTCAGACCCCCTTAAGGGTCACACGATACGGGAAGAGTATGATGGCAAGTATTTTAATTATAGAAAACCCCCCGGCTGTCCTAGGCCGATGGCAATGTCATGAAGAGTTATGTCCCGGATATACTTCTTTTAGTTTTTGGACTTCTCTTTTTGGTGGGCTTGATCGTGTTCCGGTTCAGATTCATTAAAGACCGAAACCCTAATGCTGAGATTTTAATTGATCTGTTGAGATGGATGAATGCACCCCGTTAGAAGACCTCTCTTTCCTTTGATTTGAACCACATAAGTAACCGTTCAGGGTTCAAGGGTTAAGAGGTTCAAGGTTTACCAAAAATTTGAACCGCTTACGCAAAAAAGACTTCATCCCCAGGATCGGCAGGTTCCTAACGAGCTGATTTCATACAGATGCCTTGGGAATATGGATTGAAAAAGTGCTCCCCTTTCCAGGGATACTCTCAACAGCCACGCGGCCGCCATGGGCCTGGGCGATGTGTTTGACAATGGCAAGGCCAAGTCCCGTACCGCCCATTTGGCGGCTTCTTGCCTTGTCTGCCCGGTAAAATCGCTCAAAGAGACGGGGTAAATGCTCTTTTTCAATTCCACAGCCCTGATCACTCACGCTGATAATGATTTCATTTTTCCTTTGAAGGGCCTCTACCCGAACGGTGCCCCCATCGTTACTGTACTTAATGGCGTTATCAATGAGGTTCACAACGGCCTGTTCAAGGAGCTGCGGATCTATTTTTGCGACTATTTCTTCAGCACAAGACAGCTCAACCTCTATTTTCTTGGCCATAGCGCCGGCCTCGCAGACCTGGATAGCGGTCTCGAACACGTCCTTTAGCCTGCCCTCATCCAGCACGACTTCTTCTCTTCCAGTCCCCTGCTCAATCCTGGAAAGGCTCAGAAGATTTTCAATAATGGCCTCAAGGCGATCTACGTGTTTGCCGATAATTTCCAGAAACCGTTCGGCGTCCTCATGATTCTCCAGTGCGCCATCCCGGAGAGTCTCCACGAACCCCTTAATGGCTGTAATCGGGGTCTTTATCTCATGGGATACATTGGCAACAAACTCGCGCCGGATCTTTTCAAGTCTTAGAAGGCGTGTCACATCATTCAAAACGATAAGTGCGCCGATTTGATTCCCTTCTGCATCACGGAGCAACGTGCCGTGGCCATTAAGAAACCGCTCGCTATCAGTGGACAGGACAATTTCCTTTTCAACCGCCTCCCGGCTGGACAATGCATTTTTTACAAATTGCTGAAGGACGGTATTCCTAACCACCTCCTGGATGCTCCGGCCTTGGACCTCAGCAGGATCACATCCGAACATCCTGGCGGCAGCATGGTTCATACTGATGACCCGCTCTTCCATATCTACTGCGATAACCCCTTCAACCATGCTGGAAAGCACGGCTTTAATCTCGTTTCGCTGCCGCATGACAGTATCAATATGTTCACGAAGCTCAACGGCCATCTGATTCAGCGACTCGGAAAGTGCCCCGATTTCCTCGGATTCAGCGATAGGTGGTCTGAGCCGTAATTCGCCACGAGCGATGGACTCTGCCCAGATCTTGATCTGCTCAATGGGACGGGTAATGCGGCGAGAAACAAACAGACTGAGCATCGCAGCAAATACAGCTACAATAAGGCATCCGAACGCAATCTTGATCTTCATACTCTTTAAGACCAAATCTATGTCATTCACAGGGACGGATGTGCGAACAACCGCAAGGATGTGGTTTTTCTTCTTAACAGGTATCCCCACGTACATCATATCCTTTTCCAGGGTCCGGCTGTACCGTATAGATGTGCCTGAAGGCCCGTTCAAGGCCTCAATGAATTCCGGCCTGTCCACATGATTATCCATTTTTGCAGGGTCCTTCTCAGAATCCCCAACGACCTTACCGGAGGGAAGTATGATGGTAATACGGGTTGCAGCACTCTCGCCGATTTTCTTGCACAACAGGTCAACAGCCTTTTCATCCAGGGGATCAAAATGTTCCAAGACCTGTTTCTCAAAAAAGCGGGCCCGTACTTTGAGATCGGACGCAGTTTGTTCAAGAAAGAAATGCTTCAAAGACTCGGATGCATACCATGTCACAGCTATCAGAGAGATGATAGTGATCAATAGATAGGATGGATAGAGTTGCCAGAGCAACCGTCTCTTTTTCGACATACCCCTATTCCTTGAATCGATATCCGACTCCACGGACCGTCTCAATATACTTACCGGCAGGCCCGAGTTTCTTTCGCAACCCAACGATCTGGACATCCACTGAACGATCAGTGACGGGATGATCCTCACCACGAACAGCTTCAACAATCTGGAAACGGGTAAAGACCCATCCAGGCCTTCTCGCCATATAATTAAGGATGCCGAATTCCGTGAAAGTCAATTGGACAGGCTCACCATTGACGAGCACCTCGTGGCGTCCCGGATCAATTTCGAGATCGTGAACTCGAAGGACCGACGTCTCTTCCATCTGTCCTTTTATCTTCCTTCGAAGAACCGCTCTGACTCTCGCTAACAGTATCCTCGGGCTGAAAGGCTTGGTGATGTAATCGTCGGCTCCAAGTTCCAGGCCTGTTACGATATCCGCTTCCTCGCCCTTGGCTGTCAACATTACAATAGGTATGCTTTTGGTGTCGGGATCATTTTTCAGGCGTTTTGTGACTTCCAGACCGTCTATGCCCGGAAGCATAAGATCCAGCACAATAAGGTCAGGGCTTTCCGACCGCACGAGGCGTAATGCCTGCTCACCTGATGCCGCGCAAGGAACCTGATAACCCTCTCGCGAAAAATTGAATTTCAGTAGCTCCAGGATATCTTCTTCATCGTCTACCGCGAGGACCTTTTGGTTTGCCATGACATGACCCTTAGGGCCGGGGAAAAATTTTACCAACTTATTTTTTCCAGACCCTTATTGTAAATTTATTATATGAGCTAAAAATTTATATATAATAGAAGTATTAGCGTTCTATCAGGATTGTGTAAAGACCCTGTTAGATTCCCTGGCTATCAGATACGTATTGGGCGCAGATGAACCAGAGTCCCCTAGATTGTCTTACTACAATTCACTGGCGTATCTGAAAAAGAGATAGAAAGTAAAGGGCACTTTCCACAGGCACGATAGTAACATGGGATGACGAAACCATCATAGAAAATAAAATAAAAGTAATTTCCATCTGGAAATGGTTTATAGTTTCAGAGGATAATGGCTATTGGACAAAATTTAAGGCGTCCAGAGTTACGCCTACTCCACAAATTCCTCATGATGAATTCGAATCAGCGAGCCGGCTTATTGAGGATTTCTGGAAAGACGTTGAGGAAATATTGAAATAGGATAAGGGCCGGGTAAAAAATAAATTGGTAGAATTTGCGCCCGGATTTGCCATAGATTTAGTCGATCTGATTGAGCAAAACCGCAGGCATAGCAGTGTTATGTTGAGGATTTTGCGATTGAGGATCGATTAAAGATGTGGTGAAGATGGGATGCAAAAATGCCAAATTATTTTCCCCCCGGCCCTAAGGGTGATATAATGGGCAAAAAAATATTAAAAATAGGGATTATCTCCCGAGAAGATTATAAAAAAAGAACAATTGCGATTGCACGGGGGGAATATAAGCCCAGGAAAAATGAGCCAAAATTCTGGTTTGAATCGGTTCAGTCGATGGCGCAGGTTCTCAGCAGCGAGAATCAAAAGCTGCTTAAGATCATAAAGGAGCAAAAACCGACATCTTTAAAAGAGCTTGCACTGGTATCAGGCAGAACGCGCGGTAACCTGTCCCGGACATTAAACACAATGTCGCGATACGGGATAGTTGATATGGTCAAACATAACCGAGCGGTGAAACCTATTGTAAGGGCGACAGATTTTAAAGTTGAGTTTGGGCTGAATACTACGGCGAGGTAAGAAGGCCTGTAGTGGACTGCCCCACCCAGACAGCAGTGAACAATCTTTCCAAAGAAGGTATTACTCATGGGTGTGCATCTGGTAGGTGATGTCATGTACGACTCGGTTCTTTATAATATTCATTTGGCTGAGACCCGGTCTCATATATTAGAACAACTGAAGCTTATATGCCTTGACTTTTGAGCTTCCAGTTTTGAGCTTTCATCTTGTTAGTAAGCCCGGTGTGTTTTTCACCCGAATGGCGGTAGCCCGCCCTGTGGAATCTTCCAGCCATTCCTTCGGGGCCTGCCCCGTTCAATAATGCACAGCATTTAGCCAAAGGCGTATTTAACCGGGGTAGCTCCGGCAGATGGTGCCGGGGTAAATCCTGTCAAAAAATTTATTTCTCTATGGTCTCAGACGGAAGAGTTCAGCAAGATACGTCCCCCATTATTACGTCCTCGTCCCACACACATGTGTGTTGACTATTTTAGACAAAATGATTAAAATAGCCAAAAAGTGTGAAGGAGGTTAGCATGGAAGTGACAGCAACAGAAGTAAAAAACAAGTTTGGAAAATTCTCTGACATTGCCAGGAACGAACCTGTTATTGTTGAGAAAATGGGGCGTAAGACCATTGTGCTGATAGGCTTTGAGGAATATGAGCGCCTAACCCAAACTGAAGATGTTTATTGGGCTGAAAAGGCAGCAAGAGCTGAGACGGATGGATATGTTGGGTCGGAAGAATCAATGGCTTTTATAAGCGGAAAACATGCTTAGGCTTGATTTAACCAAAAAAACTCTAGCCTTTCTCGACAAATTGCCACCCAAACAGTTCAAGCAGATTTCAAAAAAGTTTTTTTTATTAATGGCAAATCCTAAACCTCACGATTCAAAGGAATTGAAGGGGCAGCCTTACCGAGGGACAGACATCGGAGAATATCGAATCATCTACCGCGTTGAAGAAAATGTCCTCAAAATTGCGCTTGTCGGCAAACGCAATGATTCTGCTGTCTATAAAAAATTAGCAAGACTATAGCTGCGAACTTTCAACAAGAAACATTTTCAAAGAATAAAAAAGCTACCAACCCCATTACTCAGCCTTGACAACGAGGAAAAAGTGGTGCGATACTTGATGTAAAGTCGCAAAGCAGCAACGTTTCCCATTACCACAAGCAATGGATGTACGATTATGAAAAAAATGATGAAAATTCCTTTGGTTCTTCAACCGCAAAAGGAAGGTGGATGGACAATAACCAGTCCGTTAGTTCCTGAATTGGTAACCGAGATCGATGAACTGGAGCATCTGCATGCATGTGTTTACGATGCACTTGGCGCCGTCATGGAATTATACCAGGATATGGGCAAAGAATTTCCAGCCAATCTAAGAGCCGACGATGCCGGGGCTCCGGTATGGTTTGAGTCTTTGGTTATGGCCGACGGATGAATTACAGAGAGCTTGCCAAAAAGTTGCGGTCAATTGGATGTCGTGAAATACGGTGCCGTGGTAGCGGATCGCATCGAAAATGGTTTTACCCGACCACCGGGAAAGGAACAACGATTCCGGATTGGGGGCATAAGGATTTAAAAGAAGGTACTATCTCAGCAATTTATAGATAGCTTGGGATTGAAAAGAAGTCCCTGTGATATTATTCAATCAAACACCGATTTTCGTAGAGCTATAACCGTCCCACGTCCCGTCCTGTGGGATCTAGCCGAAGAATAGTGGAATAGTGGCAACGTCCCCCATTGCCTCATCGGGAATAAGCAATGAAGAAGAAAAACTGATTCATGATTTTCTGGACGATTGTGTGATTATTGATGTAAACAACCAAATCAAAGATGGAACAATTCAGTTTCGCAGGAAGTATGGTTTAAAACTTCCTGATAGCATCATTGCAGCAACGGCCCCCGTCCCCCATTAAAAATTGATTGATAAGTGCGAGGGAGATAAGCCTATGAAAATACGTTTGACTGAAGAGATATGGAAAGAGGGCAATATGTATGTTTCATATTGTCCTGAGTTGGATATTACTTCCTGCGGCGAGGACGTTCAACAGGCGAAGAAGAATCTTATGGAAGCAGTAACCATCAATATCGAAGAAACAAAGAAGATGGGGACATTTGAGCAATTTCTGGAAGATTGCGGTCTGGAGGAAATTAGCGCCGATATATTAAGTGCGCGCAAAGAGTTGGTTGGCTTTACACCTATAGAAGTAGCCATCCAATGAAAATCAGGCCGACTCATTATCAAGTTCAGGCCAAAGTTTTTGAAATGGCCGGATGCGTGTACTCTCGGACAAAAGGCGATCATCTTATCTATCATTATCCTGGAGCTATCAGGCCTGTGATCATACCGAAGTACAGGGAAGTGCCAGTCTTTGTAATCAAAAACAATATGCGTGTAATAGGTATGAGCAGAGAGAAGTATTGCGAGTTGCTTGAAAAAGTATAAAGATTCCGGGTACATAATCGAACAGAATGTTGCGCCACACTAAACTAAATGACAAGAAATAGTGCAGCGACTGAAATAAGCTCAAAGGTTAAAGCATGGAAGCTGAAAGCAGTAAAGCTGAAAGGTCACAGGTGAAAAAGGAAAGGGCAAAAGGCAAAAATCTGAAATGCTATTTGGATATGTGTGTTTTCAACAGGCCATTTGATGATCAGAGTGACCTGATGGTTAAACTGGAAACGGTTGCCTGTCAGATGATTTTTGAAAAGATACAGAAGAAAGAAGTCGAACTCGTCTGGTCCTTTATGCTTGAATTTGAAAACGAGTTGAATCCGTTTACAGAAAGAAAAAGTGAGATTGCTCTGCTTTCTCGACTGGCAGAACACATTGTAGAACCCAGTCAAGATATTTTGGCCAAGGCTGAGGAGGTCGAGCAATGCGGTATCAAGGGGAAGGATGCCGTTCATCTTGCTTGTGCCTTGATCAGTGACTGCGGTTATTTTGTGACATGTGATGACAGAATAATCCAGCGATCAGAATCATTGGATTTGCGGATATTTGTATGTAATCCTCTCGAATTTATACGAAAGGAGGTAAAAAAATGATTA
>CBETWD010000033.1:0-17617 GCA_965539945.1 uncultured bacterium | reverse complement strand
TTCAAGAATACTTTCTTCCTGTCGTTACCGCGGCTGGTTATATGGTAAAAGCAATTTTCTGATTGCAGTCGGTAAGGTCGTGCCATAATGCAAGAATTATAGCATCTTAGAAGGCAATGTCAAAGATTAAATTCTAGTTTCCAGGGCTGACCCCTTTATTCTCACTTGGAGGTTGGCGTCAATACCGATGCCGAATCGTGGCACCCCCCGGATTATGGAGATCTGGCCCCTCTGTCAGTACCTTTGGGGACCTGCTGGCTACATACCCCAGCATTTGCCGGGTTTGAGTCTCCGTTTCTTGACAGTCGTGGGACCGCCAAGGTCGTATTTTCAACGACTGGGCTGCTGTCGCTGCCCGTCGCGCATGCTTCGGTCGGAATAATAACGATTACCTTTGTCCCATGGTCTGGAATGCTCTCAAGCGATACTGAGCCACCGTGTTCGTCAACGATTTTTTTGACAATGGCAAGTCCCAGGCCGGTTCCACGTGCCCACTTGGTAAACAGCGGTTCAAAGGCACGCCGTGCTGTCTCATCATCCATTCCAATTCCGTTGTCCTCAACCTCAACACGTATTCCGTTACCGGCCTTTGAGCTGGTTACCTTTACAAGGGGCTGATACAGGCCTTCTTCATCGTTCCATATGTCACGGCGTACTGTAACTGCCTGAAATGCGTTTCGGATGAGATTGATCACAACACGACGAATTTTATCCCTGTCAAAAAGGACTGCCGGGAGTTCAGGAGAGAAATCGCTGACCAGGCCCACCTGTTCAGGTGTTGTTGTCTCTTCCAGGATTTCTTCCAGCAAGGGAGTGATTTTTCCATGAATTACCTCGGAGGCCCTTCCCCGTGTGTATTCCAGCAGATCACCAACGATTGTATCGCACAGATCGATTTGTTTCTCGATCCTGTTCAGATGTTTGTTAATTTTCTCGTCTACTGCGCCACCCAGCTTTCTCTGAATATAGAAGGACGATGAGCGAATTACCCCCAGAGGGTTGCGGAGATCATGGCTCACAGTGGCTGTAAGCTGCCCGAGCACGGACAGCCTTTCGTGCTTGATAAGTTCCTCATGGGCCGCCTCCAGATCGCGCGTTCGCTCCTTGACCAGCTCTTCGAGGTGATCGCGGTACTTCGCCAGTTCCTTTTCCGCCTGCTTGCGCTCGGTGACGTTTCTGGCAATCTCAATAACACCAACAACCTTGCCGTCACTATCCTTTACAGGTACTCCAATATCCTCCCAATAGCTTCCGCCCTGGATACCCACTACCGCAGGTTGATACTGCACACCCATCTCAACTTGTCCAGTATTAAGGGCTTTTTTACATGGACAATTTTCACATGGTTCTTCCATGTCCGCAAAGGCTTTATGACAGGTCAGTCCCAAAGCATCAGGATTCATATCAAAGGCTGTTTGGTTTGCCCATAGAATCTTCATGTTTCTGTCAATCTGCATGATCATATCAGGAGAACCGTCAAGCAACGCCTGCTTTTGTGCTTCACTTACACGCAGAGCTTCCTCGGCCTGCTTACGTTCGGTGACATCATCGTAAACCGCAACGATTTCACCTGACGGCAACTTGTAAACATAGTTCTCTCTCCAACCAACATTTCTCTCATCTTTGTAAAATGAGATTGGGTGACGCTCCGGTTTTCCTGTATTCCATACTCTTTGAAATACATCAAAAAGCCCGAAATTCCTCACTCCGGGAAATACTTCGAGAACGCTCCTGCCGAGAAGGTCTTCTCTCTTTATGTCATCCAGCTTTTCTGCGGCATGGTTGAAATCTGTGAAAATAAAATCCTTACCACCTTCTTTTGCTTTATAGACAGCAACACCGCTGCTCATGTTATTGAACAGTTCTCTGAAACGGATCTCGCTCTCCTGTAAAGATTTCCCGGTTTTCTTCCGCTCGATTGAATAGAGTAATATGCGTGACAGCAGATTACCATCCACTCTGCCTTTGACCAGATAGTCCTGTGCACCCATGCGTACGCCTTCAATGGCAATTTCGGCATCGTCAAGACCGGTAAGCATCACGATCGGTACTTCCGGTACATGGGCATGCACCTTTTTAAATGTATCAAGCCCTACACTATCCGGCAGTCCGAGATCAAGCAGAATCACATCGACATCTTTCACTGAGAGATGCTCCAGCCCTGTTGAAAGGCGGTCGACACGCTCCAGACCGAACGCAGCGCCGTCTACCTCGGAGACCATCTCCTGAATCAGCCGGGCATCTCCCGGGTTGTCCTCCATCAGCAAGACTTTTATAATTTTGGATTGCGTATTCATTCCGTTTTTCTCTTGGATGTCTTAACCTAAACGTTCATGACGAGGCCTTTCGTCACCCCCGAGCATGAAAATTTGCCACCCGTTCGCTATGCTCGCTCGACCCACACAGACGAACACAGACAAAAGACCTTGTCTGCTGGTGAACACACCAGCGGATAAATTGTCTGTGTGTGTCCATGTGTGGCTAATTCAAAAAGTATTTTCACGGTAAATTGAGCGGTTAGCGGTTAGCTATTAGTTTAATGATTATCGGTCTGCCGCCCTGACAAGCAGCCAGAATCTATATTTCTTTGCTCGTTGGCAGTTTCACGACAGAGAGCCAGAAATCCTCGATAGACTTCAGTACATGGATGAACTGGTTCAGGTCGACAGGTTTGGTAATATAGCAGTTTGCGTGCAGATCATAGGCTTTTAAGATATCCTGTTCTGCATTTGAGGTAGTCAGGACCACGACAGGTATGCGTTTCAGGTCGTTATTATCCTTGATATCCGCAAGGATCTCGCGACCGTCTTTTTTGGGCAGGTTCAAATCGAGCAGGATAAGGTCTGGTAGATGTGCGTCAGCATACTTCCCCTCTCTGTGCAGAAATGCCATGGCTTCCATGCCATCCCTTACCACATGCATTGTGTTATTTACCTTAAAGTCCTTGAGGACCTCCTGTGTCAGGCGAACATCGCCAGAGTTGTCTTCCACCAGTAAAATCTCAATAGGCTTACCAGTCATTTTCCCTCCGTTTTTCGTGTATCGTAGTTGGTAGTTCGTAGTCTGTAGTTCGTAGTTCGTGGACTCCGATTCGCGATTCCCGATCTTTGATCTCTGATCCCCGATACCCGAACCACGAATCACGAACCACGATCCGGTATCGTGAAGAAGAAAGTCGTCCCTTTGCCGGGCTCCGACTCCACCCAGATACGTCCACCGTGACGTTCCACGATCTTCTTGCAGACCGCTAGGCCGATGCCTGTGCCGGGATACTCTTCCCGGTTATGCAGGCGCTGGAATATTGTGAAGATGCGATCGAAGAATTCCGGGTCGATTCCAATGCCATTGTCACGTATCGAGAAGATCCAAGCTTTGTAGTTCGTAGTTTGTAGTTCGTGGTTCGTGGACTTCGATTCGTGATCCCCGATCTCTGATTCCCGAGTTGCAGAGATATGGACATGCGGAGTCTCCTTGCCACGGAACTTTATTGCGTTATCGGTCAGGTTCTGAATTAACTGAACTAATTGTGAGCTGTCCGCCATTACGGTCGGCAGGGCATCGTGGGTAATAACCGCTCCGCTCTCCTCAATTGCCAACTTCAGATTAGCGAGTACATGCCCCAGTACGGCTTCGCAGTCAGTAGGCTCGAATGGTTTGCCGCGCGTGCCTACACGTGAAAAAGTGAGCAGGTCATTAATCAGCGTTTGCATGCGAAGTGCACCATCTACGGCAAAGGCGATGAAATCGTCAGCATCGGAATCAAGTTTGCCTTTGTATCGCCGTGCCAATAGCTGCACATAGCTTGACACCATGCGCAAAGGCTCCTGCAGGTCATGGGACGCGACATAGGCAAACTGTTGCAGTTCGGCATTGGAATGTTCCAGATCCGTTACTGTTCGCCTTAATTTTTCCTCCGCTCGCTTGCGCTCAGCCACTTCCGCTTGGAGACTCTCCATTGTCTGACTGAGCTGGTGGGTCATGTCGTTAAAGGTTAATGCAAGAGTTCCAAGCTCATCATCCGATCTGATATCCAGCCGGCGTTGCAGGTTTCCTTTACCGATCTCAGAGGACAGGTCTGTCAACTCCTCAAGCCGGTTTATTATGATCTTCCGTGACAGAAACCGGACCAGCAGAAATAAAATAACCAGACCGGAGGTGTTCAGTAAGAGAATGAACATCGTATATTGCCTTATTCTGTCATTTGACTTATCAAACGAGAGTTCGAGATAAAGGACCCCGACTATGATGTCTTTGACGACAATCGGATATAATGAAATAAGTGCCGGAGTTTTATTCTGTCTGGTGTAATTCACGGTGAAACCCTCGAACGCTTTTTCGATCAGTTCCTGATTGATCTCATGTTCCTGAGCGCCTGTGGTATAGACAACATTCCTGCCCCTTCCCATAAGTTGAGCAGATATAACCTTCTCATTAAACATTTTTTCTAATTTTTCTTTTTCCCGAACGCTTTCAAAACTCAGATCGCCGCTTTCAAGCAAATTGACAAAGGATTCGATTCTGTTCAGGACGAGATCCTTTTCGTTCTGCGTCTTATTCTGAACGGTCAATACGCTTATGGCTGCCAGTACCAGGAGAAAAGGAAGCATGGTAAGCAGAATTATCTTCCAGCTCAGACTGAGATGGCGTCTGTTTTCATCACCCTTCTGTTTACTCTTCACTCAACCTGCCCCATAATCTTTTCATAGGCTTCAGTGAAATTTGTTCTTTTCTCTATGGTCGGTTGTTCTTCGTTTGTACATCCGCTTGATAAAAACAGGAGTAACAACACAGAGAAAACAAGTCCTTTTTTCACGGCTGTTCACCTCCTTTTGTCAGGACTGCGGAAATCGTGAAATAAAACCACGAGTCACTGGGATATGGACACGTGGTGATTTTTTGCTACGGAGTTATTTGATGTTATCGGTCAGGTTCTGGATTAACTGAACCAGTTGTGAGCTGTCCGCCATTACGGTCGGCATGGCGAAGCGGGTAATCGCAGAGGCAATAAATAGATTTTGGTCATTTGCCGGTATTGTTAATCAACAATCCCTAAGGCTGTTTTAAAAGGCACTTTTTCATCTTTTTTTGCAAAATAATTATGGAAATATTGTTTCATTGCAATACGTGCATAATGGCTTGCTCTTCTGCCTATATATTTTTCATGGGCTACAATGACTGATATGACAAGCTTTCCATGGCCATCTTTTTCCTCGGCAAATCCCACAAACCAGTCATAGCGGGCATCATGTGCTTTGTTGTCAATGGAGCCGCTTTTGCCGCCTATATTAAGTTTGGAAAGGATTTGGTCTTTTCGGTAACCCCTGAAAGCCTTTCTGCAAGTGCCTGATTTTATTGTGGCCTCCATAAGATTATTAATGATTTTTGCTGACTTGGGTGTGATAGCCTGGTTAAGGGTGATCAAATGGCTGCGATAAATGACCTGTCCGGTTTCATCAGTTATCTGATCGACAATTGTGGGTTCTACCAGCCTGCCCTGGTTGAGAATTGCCGATGTTATCAATGCCCCGTGGAGGGGAGATAATGTGGTTTCGTGGTTGAATCCGCTGGCAATTTCAGCCCACTGATAAGGTTCATCAGATAAATTAATAGAACTTGGAGCAACTGGAACCTCAAAATCAATATTTTGGTTGAATCCAAAGGCCTCAGCATAGTTTTCAAGAATGGTTTTCCCAAGATAAAGCGCACCGATTTTTCCAAACACGGGATTAACGGACTGAGCAAATGAGTCCCTGAATGTTATCCTGTTGGTGTATTTGTTTGTCCGCTTTTTAAGCTGGGATTTGTATAATGTGTGTTTTCCGCCATTGTATTTAAGTATGGAGCCTGAATTAAAATCATATTTTTCAATAGCCGCAGCAGCAGTAACTATTTTAAAAATACTAGCTGCCGGAAATCTGTTGTCGATACATGGATTGTTATGTTGGTCTGTTTTATCATAACTCACCATTGATAATATTCTGCCTGTAGTTGGATCCATTGCTACAATTCCGATGTATCGAGCTGTGGATTGATCCAAATTATCCAGCATGAATTGCTGCAGGGGGACATCAAGACTGGTGTTAACCCTAAAATTCTGCTCATTTAAGACAAAATCAAAACCTTTTTCATTAAGATTTACAAAGGATTCACTGTCAATCAGGGACTGAACATCCCTTTTGGTTATTAATTTCTTATGACTGTGATGGATATCAGTCTTGCTATCTGGTGTATTACTATTAAGTGTCTGTGTATGATGACATGCAATTCCGCCAAGAAGACCACTGATTATTCCGCAAACCAAAATAAGCACAAAGAGAAATACAACAGAGTATTTAGGGATGTTTTTGATAATTTTATTTATTGAGGCGGTCCTTTTCAGTTTTCTCTGATAGTTTCTCCAGTGCGATCCTTTGAAGTTGGTTTGGTATGTTTTTGGTCTTTCGGGTATCATTTATATCTAAAATGAGCTATTAGCCTTTAGCGGTTAGCTATTAGTCTAATGATTATCGGTCTGCCGCCCTGACAAGCAGGATGTTTTGCTATTACAAAATGAGGTATTAGCGGTTAATTTGCTGCCGTTTTCCAAATAGGTTACTAACACCTAAAAGCTAAATGCTAATGGCTAACAGCTAATCGCTCAACTGTAGTTTTCACTTGAGCCTCACTGTACAGATAAATTATAGTTTATGAACCTGATTTCGCGCAATTTTGCAACACTTTTTTCATAATATTTCCTGACTGTCAAGAAATGATGCCTCCCATGGGGTTATTCCCAGAATCTGCATCCCAGGGTTTAATTTTTCCACCTTGTGCGGTTAAGAAACTATTCAAAATCAATCACGAAAACACGAAACAAAAACCTAAAAGTCAAGTTGGCGCGTCCATCCTCAGACTCCCCTTTCGTGTTTTCAATTTTTCGGGCTTTCGTGATAATTTTTTTAAAGTCTAATGCTTGACAGTCCGATAAGACCACTATATCTTGCGATTCATATTTGATTGTCCTCAACATGTTGGAGTTATATAGTACAGAATGCGGAGTTTTAAAATGCCCTTTGTTAAGAATATCAATCCCTTTGAGAGGAAAAAGACCATGGCAACAGTTGTTGAACTTCCCCAGCAGGCAGTCAGCATTACAGAGTATATCAGCTTAACCCAGATCCGAAAACGTGACCAGCGCTTGGTGCCGTTTGAGTCATCAAAAATTACCTCTGCCATACTGAAGGCGGGTAGAGCCACTGGTGAATTTAAAGAGGATACTGCCCGACTGCTCACAATCCGGGTCATAAGCCTTGCTCAGACGGTGTTTCTGGATACTGTGCCAACGGTTGAAGAAATTCAGGACATGGTGGAGGAGGTGCTGTTGGCCTCGCCGTTTAAGAGGACGGCAAAGGCCTACATTCTATATCGAGATCGGCATGCGGGCATCCGGGAGATGGTCAAGAAGGCCGATCTTGACTTGATCGAGCGCTATCTGGAACGTCTGGACTGGAAGGTCCGGGAAAACAGCAACATGGCCTATTCTTTACAGGGACTTAACAACTATATCTCAAGCGAGGTCAGCAAGACTTACTGGCTCAACAAGATTTACACTCCGGAGGTCCGCGAAGCGCACACATCCGCCGCAGTCCATATCCATGACCTGGGCCTGTTGTCAGTGTACTGCGTGGGGTGGGACCTTCAGGACCTGCTGCGCTTCGGTTTTAGAGGGGCCCCCGGCAAGGCGGAAAGCAGCCCTGCACGACACTTCAGGACTGCGCTCGGGCAGATCATTAATTTCTTTTACACATTGCAGGGTGAGGCTGCCGGAGCACAGGCCTTTTCAAACTTTGACACTCTTCTGGCACCTTTCATCCGTTTTGACGGCCTTAAATACAAAGAGGTCAAGCAGGCCCTGCAGGAATTTGTTTTTAACGTAAATGTGCCCACGCGGGTAGGTTTCCAGACTCCTTTTACCAATGTTACGCTAGACGTACAGCCGCCGGTCACGCTGGCCCAGGAAAATGTCATCATCGGAGGTGAACTACAAAAAGAGATCTATGCGGATTTTCAGCACGAAATGATCATGTTCAATCGCGCATTTCTTGAAGTGTTGGCAGAGGGCGATGCGAGAGACCGGGTCTTCACCTTCCCCATACCCACGTATAACATTGATCCGGACTTCGATTGGGAGGCACCGGGCCTGGAGAGGCTGTGGGAAGTCACAGCAAAATACGGCATTCCCTATTTTGCAAACTACGTGAATTCAGACATGTCGCCTGATGATGCCAGGTCCATGTGCTGCCGCTTGCGGCTGGATCTGCGTTCCCTTGAGAGGCGCGGCGGCGGGTTATTCGGCGCCAATCCATTGACCGGATCTATCGGCGTGGTGACAATTAACATGACGCGCCTTGGCTACCTGGCCACTGACGAAGACGATTTCTTCAGGCGTCTTGAACGGCTGATGGAGATTGGTCGGACAAGTCTTGAGACCAAGCGCAAGGTGCTGGAGAATTTTACAGACAAGAGCCTCTATCCCTATACGAAATTTTATCTGCGTAATGTCAAGCAGCATCATGGCCAATACTGGTACAACCATTTTTCGACCATCGGTTTGACAGGCATGAACGAGGCCTGCCTTAATATGCTCGGCTGCGACATCGGCGCAACAGAAGGTGCAGCCTTTGCCATAAGGGTGCTTGATTTCATGCGGGAAAAACTCAGCCAGTTTCAGGAAGAGACCGGGTATTATTATAACCTGGAGGCGACCCCTGCAGAGGGTGCAGCCTATCGTTTTGCAAAGCTGGACAAGGAGCGTTATCCTGATATCCGTAGCGCCAATGAGGGGGAAAACGGCTCGAAACCTTTTTACACCAACTCAACACAACTACCGGTCAACTATACTGACGACATTTTCCAGATGCTCGATCTGCAGGACGAGTTGCAGGCAAGATACACCGGTGGGACAGTCCTGCACATTTTCCTCGGAGAAGCTGCATCCGACCCGCAGGCCGTAAAGGCATTTGTTCGCAAGGTCTGCGAAAATTACCGCCTGCCTTATTTCACTCTTACGCCGACATTTTCAGTCTGCCCCACCCACGGCTACCTACGGGGTGAGCAACACTGCTGCCCGGAGTGTAGTGAGGAAACGGAAGTCTATTCCCGTGTCGTCGGGTACCTTCGGCCTGTCAAGCAGTGGAACGAGGGAAAGCAGGCGGAATTTGCCTTGCGTAATTATTATCAGCTAGACGAGTGATTATGCGAATCGGCGGCCTAAACTCATTCAGCCTCAGCGATTTTCCGGGCCATGTGGCAGCAGTGGTTTTTACGCAGGGCTGCAATTTCCGTTGTCCGTATTGCCACAACGGCTCTTTGATTTCCAGGGACCCACCGACCAGTACGCTGATTCCGCTGGAGGAGGTCTTTTTGTTTCTGGAAAAGCGGCGCGGACAACTAAATGGTGTGGTCGTCAGTGGCGGGGAGCCAACGCTGCAGTCTGACATTTCTCTATTTTTTTATCGTGTCAGGTCGATGGGTTATCAGATCAAATTAGATACAAACGGCAGTCGTCCGGAAGCTCTGGCCGAATTGCTTTTAGAAGGTCTGGTGGATTTCATCGCCATGGACATTAAGGCTCCGTTTGAGCTTTATGACCGCCTGACAGGTGTATGCGCACCTAAAGAGCAACTGGAAGAAAGCATTGCGCTGATTGCCCGGAGTGGTATTGACCATGAGTTTCGAACAACAGTGGTGGAGTCGCTGTTATCTGAGGACGATTTGCAGGCAATCCAGGAGATGGTTCCGTACGGGTCAAGACATCGTTTCCAGGAGTTCCGGCCTGAGAACGCCCTTGCCCCTGCGCTTCGAGCTGCTGTTGCGGTGAAAAATAATGTTTTGCAACTGGCCTAAGTTGAAATTAGAAATTAGAAACTTGGGAAAGACGAAACAAAAGCATGGAGGCCAAATTTCCAATTTCCAATTTCAAGCCGTGAACGGCTATCATTCGTTGTAACCATTCACGGGTTCAGGGTTCACCGTTCAGGGTTACCTTATTGGATTGTTGATTGTTGATTGTTGATTTATCATTGCTCTATTGTTCTATTCTCATGCCTTCTCCATTCCCGCCTGCCTCGCAAGCTTGGCGAGTGGGCAGGAAGAACTCACGAATCAACGGTTCAAATTTTCGGTAAACCCCGAACCTCTTAACCCTTGAACCCTGAACCTTTGAACCCATGAACGGCTATCATTCGTTTACACTGTCTAAAAGCTTTTCCGCTACATCAAGTATAGTCCTTGCGTATGGGCGGCTGTAGTTATATCTGAGGATGACCGCCTCCTGCTCCTTGCGGCTGAGATTGTCTTTCCAGCCGTAGTTTCTTATGTAATTTGCCATACTGGCAAGGGCATCAGGTTTTGAGAACAGGTCTACCTTACCGTCGTGGTCATAGTCGATTCCAAAGCGAAGGGCGTTTGAAGGCATGAACTGGCACAGCCCTATGGCCCCGAAGATTGAGCCCTTGATTTCCAGGGGATCTATTTTGTTTTGTTCAGAATAGATAAGAAGTGCCCTGAGTTCCTCATAGGCCCACTGGGACTTCTCTTTAAGTTTCTTTTCCACGCGTTCTCTTTCGGTAGATTCAAGCAGTTCAGGAGGAAGCCAGGGTTTTACACGATCTATATCAGTTGCTGCCGCCATGCTCGCCAATATATTAAAGGCGCGATCAGGACCTAAGTAACGGCCAAGGTCTGTCTCCACAAGGAGGATTGCAACTTTTATTTCCTTGGGTACACCGTATTCACCTTCTATCCGGATTAGTAATTCTTTATGCGTATCCAAAAAAGCACTGGCCCTTGAGAGGCGTTCAGGCCTGAGGAACTTACCGTAATCAAGTTTGCTCTCCTTGTGAGAAAGCTTGCGGGGCATGACCCTGGGATTAAATTGGACTTCGCGTCTGGTAAATATGCTGCGAATTGTCGCCTCGTCCTCCCCATCCTTTATTAAATGCTCTATAAGAGGCTCCCAGACAGAGGCATTTACAGCCTTGGAGGCAGGACACGAAACAGGACACATAAGAGAGGAAAGGACGAAAATAATAAGGAGAGCTAGAGGAGATTTAACCCAGCCAGCCATCGGGTTGTTTCCTGATTTTTCGTGTTTCAATCTGCAGAGTTTTAGGGGCTGAATTATTTTCAAGAAGTTGTCCCCATTCGCCTTGTTCTTCAATGTAGTTATCCAGCGCCTTGCCCGAGAGCCGGGATTTGGGCTTGAATTTCATGTTGAAAGGATTTTTGAATACGCCGTTTTCCTTGATTCGATAGTCAAGATGCGGTCCGGTAGACAAACCACTTGACCCTACATAACCTATTATTTGCTTTTGTTCGACCCGGATTCCCTTTTTTATCCCTTTGGCAAACCTGGAGAGGTGCCCGTAATAAGTCTTGTAACCTCCAGGGTGTTTTAAGATAACGGTCCTGCCAAAACCTTTTTGCCAGCCCACAAAACTGACCCTGCCGTCTGCCGCAGCCATTATGCGTGTACCTGTGGGGGCGGCGAGATCCACGCCAAGGTGAGGGCGATAGACCTTGAGGATCGGGTGCAGACGTCTCTTGGAGAATTTGGATGTCACTCTGCAGACAGGAAGAGGAGATCTTAAAAAAGAAGTCCCGACCTCCCTGCCGGCGGAATCGTAGTATTTTCCCTTGGTTTGACCCTCGGGCTTGTAATAGTAGGCATCAAAGCCTTTGTAATGGTTTTTATACTGTGCTGCCACTATTCTGCCATAACCCACAAAACGATCGTCCTTGAAATATTCCTCAACGATTACGTCAAACCGGTCGCCGAGCCTGGTTTCAGTATTAAAATCCAACCTGGATGCAAATATATCTGCAAAGGCCATGGTGAGCCTGCTGTTGGCCCCTATTTTTGAGAAGGTGGAAAATAGAGAACTGTCTATTATCCCTGATAGTTTTGTCAAACGGCATTCCAGCAAAACCGAGTCTCTGAATGCATGGAATTCGCTTTTGCTGTCCTCATTGGGCTCTAATGCATAGATTTCAAGCGGACCCTTTTCATAGGTACATCGAATGAGCCCTCCGCAATCGTCCAGTGAGACACAGAAAGAATCACCAGGCCTGCATTTTCTGAAATCAACGACTTGTGAAAATCCTTCAATGACTTGAGATTCCAGAGCCCTATCCACCTTGTTTCTTTCCAGTGCGTGGGAAAAGGTCTCGCCGGGCCTGATAGTACCCTTGACTATGACAGCCGGTTTTATTTTCGCTGTGTAGCCGGCAAAGGCCTCAGTATCTTGAACAGCTTGTTTTGACGTGAAAGTATTCTGTGCGGGCGAGGTTCCCCGGGATCTGTAATCGCTTATCTGGAAACCAACTAACAGGATACATAAAAACACAGAAAAAAGGATAGTGTTACGAAAAAAATTATTGTTCACAAGTAACCGCTCACGGGTTCAGAGGTTCAAAGGTTCAGGGTTCAAAGGTTCAGGATTAATCAAGATTTGTGGTCGGTCTTTATCACGTATTCGGCCGGAACACAACAGTATTGATTATTTTTGAAACAGGTCTCCAAGGCCTCCGAGCACTGATCCTTCCCCCTTGGTGCTGATTCCGCCAGTGTTTTGTGGTGCAGATTCGTGGATTTTGCCGGCAAGTCGGGAAAAGGGTAGGGATTGTAGCCACACATGACCCGGTCCGGTAAGGTTGGCAAAGAAGAAGCCTTCGCCGCCGAAAATGGCTGATTTAACATTTCCAATATACTCTATGTCATAGGATATAGTGCGAGTAAGGGCCACCATGCAGCCTGTATCAACTTTCAAGGTCTCTCCAGGGCCAAGCTGTTTTTCCACAATGGTTCCCCCTGCATGGACAAAGGAAAGGCCATCACCTTCCAGCTTCTGCATAATGAATCCTTCTCCGCCAAAGAGGGCAACCCCGATCTTCTTCTGAAATGCAAGCCCAATTGATACGCCCTTTGCAGCGCACAGAAAAGCATCTTTCTGGCAGACTATCTCGTTGTCGTAGTCCTTTAGGTCCAGGGGAATAATTTTTCCGGGATATGGTGCTCCAAAGGCAACTTTTGCCTTTCCGTGGCCTTGTTGGGTAAAGACCGTGCAAAAAAGACTCTCACCTGTGATCAGGCGTTTCCCGGCACCTATCAGCTTGTCAAAAAAACCTCCGGTCTGCGAGGAAGTACTGCCATCGCCGAAGATCGTCTCCATGACTATTCCATCAGTCATATACATCATTGCCCCGGCTTCAGCCACGGCGCTTTCACCTGGATCCAGCTCAATTTCCACGAACTGCATTTCCTGCCCGAAGATCTGATAGTCTATTTCATGGGCCGTCATACCATGGGCCATGCCGGGAGTGGGCAGCGGAGGTCCCATGCTGGGTCGTTGAGTATCCATATTCAGCTCCGGTATATGGGAAATAGGCGTCCAGTCCGCCATTCCTTCCTTCCAGACCAATGTGTCCGGGGCAATACGCCCTGAAGCAAGATGCGCGCTTATCTCTTCGGCCGAATATGGCCCCTGTGTCTGACCATTTACTGCTATGTGCCATGTGCTCATAGGATATATTTCCTCCCCTTGGGATTGATGATTGATGATTTATCATAAGCGTTTACAGGGTGCTGCAGATGCGAGGCGTAAGGGTACGCAGACGTACTCCCTGTACTTCAAGTGCCCGACAACAAAGCAGATGCGGTGCCCTGTGAACGCTTACAGAAGTTTTATCCAGGCCTTCCTGTTTCTGGGACCATCGAATTCACAAAAGAATATCTTCTGCCATGTCCCGAGACACAACTGCCTGTCTTCGAAAATCACCTGTATTCCTGATCCCACCAGTGATGATTTGATGTGGGCAGGTGAGTTTCCTTCCAGGTGATGATAGTCATACTCCCATGGTACTATCTCATTCAGTACAGAGATTATGTCCCGTCGGACTGCCGGATCCGCACCTTCATTAATGGTCAGACCTGCTGTGGTATGGGGCACATAGATAAAGGCAAGACCATCACTCACACCTGCTGAAGCTACGGTCTGCTGTATCTGTTCGGTAATGTCAATTAGTTCGGTTTTTGCCTTGCTTTTTATCGCAATGGATTCCATGGCTCAGGTCTCCCGATGAGATTGATAATTGATGATTGTTGATTGAAATCAAAAAAATACCTTAAATTTCTGTACTTCTCAATAAGTCATAGTGCATCAGGAAAAATTTTCCTCAATAGCCCTTTGAAAAAGGGGGAAGATGTTGAATGCCCGCCAATATTAGAAATTACAATCCTTCAATCAACAATCATCAATCCTCAAGGTTTTTTTTAAACCGCTGTAGTTGTGCCTGATAGTAGTTTGCTTTTGAAGGATCTTTTTTCATGGCCTCTTCCTCTGTTGCTATGGCTTTTTCCACATATCCATTAATAAAGAAGCTCTCAGCAAGGGTGTCCAATATGTAGCCTGCGGGCTTCAGATTGGCGGCCATTGAGGCGAACATCAGTGCATCTTTCGGTTTTTGAAACTCAGGGTCGTCTGCAGTAGCATAAATCCATGCGATGTTGTTCAAGATATCAGGATTTTCAGGTGCCAGATCAAGAGCCTGTTTATAAGCCTTTACAGCCTTGGCGTATTCTTTTTTTTGGGCAAAGATCTGACCCATAATGACATACAATTCCGGTCGTTGTTCTCCATTGCTCGTGAGTTGTTCAATGTATAGCTGGGTTAAATTGTTATTGGCCGAGTCTTCCCATGACTGTATGGGCATGAGGCTTGGTATAATTATAAGCAAGCTTGCAATGCCAATGAATAGCCCTTTGTTAAGAAGCAGCTTTTTTTCATATTCGTCCCTTACAATCGGTCGCCGGGCAACTTCATCCAGGAAATTCACCCTCTCTGCAATACTGAAGTGATGCCAGTTGGGCTGGTTGCGAATATCTCCTGCCAGGATGGCGACCTTTTCCAGGGCGTTAATAAGATTCCATGGGTGCCCTTGTGATTCAAACACAGAGAGATCTGCTTGACGTTCAAAATTCCGCATGAAATAGCCCATAAGAAAGCGAAAATACAGGACAATCAATATTCCCATTGGAAGTATTGCCAGGAAAGCAATAAGGGCACTGGGCCAGTGTTGGAGCTGGGTCAGTATCTCAAGAAATAGACGGCGGGATATCAGCCATGTCTCTATGGGATCAAAGAGACGATATGCAGTGACGGCGAAAGTTCCCAAGAAAAAAATATTCCAAAGCAAGTGCCTGTGGCGTAGGTGAGCCACTTCATGAGAAAGAACTGCTTCAATTTCCTGGGGGAGAAGGTGTTTCACAAGGCAAGGGGTGAAGAGTATATAACGAAATCCGGGGATAAGTCCCAGGACGGCAGCCGTGCAGGATTTGCCTCCATCTATGGGCCATATGAGGATTTCTTTGCAACTTACATTGGTGCGTTTGAGGAAATCTTCGATCAGGTTCCTTAGCGGTCCCTTGGGAAAAGGCACGCATCCCCACATCATGCGCACCATTGGCGGCATGAAGATCAATATTAATATTAGACAGAGGACAGAGGATGCCAGTTCTCCAAATGGCTTCTTGAGCAGTTCCTGAAATTCATTAGAGGGGATTGCTCCTAAAAGATCCCCTAATACGGCCAGTGTCAGGTAGAGGACCAGGAAGGGGAGTATAAGTCGCACTCTGAATTCAAGGTCTTCACGTAAAGGAGATTCGGAAAAGCCTTTTCTGTAAAGCACCCACCAGTATGAAGTTAAGAGGAGAATAAAATATAAGATATACAGGCTGGTTCCTACGATTTCAATTAATGTCGGAAAGAAAGAGACACCTGGTAAGAATGCCAGATAGGTCTTTATGTCCAGCAGGTAAAAGTCAATTATCAAGGGGATCAGAGCGGCCCATTGAAGCCTATCAAGAACCGGAGGGGGTGCCTTGCCGGCATATGACCGATTTAGGATCCAGACCACCAGGGCTGTCCAGCCTAAGGTCTTTACCAGCCACAGAAGGAGTACTGTTCCATGGGATAAAGTCGGTTCCGGACCGGACGGCGCCCCGGCTACCAGAACCAAGGCTATCATCAAGGAAATGATTTGACTATAAGGCATATTAACTACAGAATAGCATCTCTTGGGCTAGGAGCAAAGAAACGGTTTCCTCATTATTGTTTGTTCGGAAAAGGCCGATGATAACATTAGTACCTTGTAACATTCGGATTTAGTACCTTAGTAATTATATTCACTTTTTTCTGGCAGAATATTTTCAAGTTAATCGAGTTTGAAGTGCCTAATGTGAGCTAAAGTGCCTAAACGAAAACTAACCAAAGCTGTCATTTCGAGCAAAGCGAGAAATCTTATCATACTGAAAATACAGGCATTAAAGATTTTTCCCTACGGTCGAAATGACAAAAAGAGGGGTTTTCATTCAGGCACTAAATAGATGGAGCAAAGCGACACCTTAACTTTGGGCACTTAAAACTTTAGTTCACTTTAGGCACTTTTCCGGCTTGTCCGAGTCAGGAGGTTATTCAATGGACAGGACAATAGACTGGGCCGAAATTTTTGAAAAGCTGAAGACTGAAAACATTATCTCATACGTGTCAAGCTTTGATCTAATAAGTTTGGCCGGCAATCCATACGTAATAGTGCCGGCTATTCTTGTGCTGTGTTTACTCATCTTTTTTAAGTTTATCAGGACCTTGGCAGTACTGGTAGGCACTGTCGCAATATGCTTGGCAATAAACTATTCCTTTCCAGAACAGAATCAGGAGCTGAATCTCGGGGACATTGGCGTTTTGGGAGTGACATGTTTTTTAGTTGCCGGTTGCTGGATATATGTTTTCTTTATAAGAAGTGATTGATGGAATATGTTGTGCGATTCAGAAAGCAGTTAAAGGTCCTCTGACAATTGGTTTGTAGCAGTCTGACTACCGGATATGTTGGTCCTGTCGGGGACCGGTTGATATCCATATATGAACGTCTCTTATCGGCCTTCGGGCCGCAGGATTGGTGGCCCGGCGACTCTCCCTTTGAGGTGTGCGCAGGTGCAATTCTTACCCAGAATACGAATTGGGAAAACGTAAGAAGGGCTATTTTAAACCTGAAGAATAAGGATCTTTTGAGGCCCAGGACCATTTATGAACTGTCAAGGGAGTCACTTGCCCTGATTATCCGGCCGGCCGGCTATTATAACGTAAAGGCAGGGAGGCTCCAAAATTTCGTGGCCTTTCTGATGGATGAATTTGGGGGTGATCTGGACACTATGTTTTCAATGGGTCTTGAGACATTAAGGCCAATGCTTCTTGATATTAAAGGCATAGGTCCGGAAACCGCGGACAGTATTCTGCTTTATGCAGGAGAGCTTCCCAGTTTTGTGGTGGATGTCTATACGATAAGGGCACTTATGAGGCACGATTTCATAGATGGGAATGCCGATTATGAAGTGGTTCGCTCCCTGTTCATGGACCACCTTCCAGTCGATGTAGAACTCTATAACGAATATCATGCACTGTGGGTTATCCTTGGTAAGAGTTTTTGCAAAAAAACAAAACCAAGGTGTGAAGAATGCCCATTAAATGGAATGTAAGCGTTCACAGGGCACCGCATCTGCTTTGTTGTCGGGCACTTGAAGTAC
>CBETWD010000032.1:0-18228 GCA_965539945.1 uncultured bacterium | reverse complement strand
CAAGGGAGAAGTCCTGCCTGACAAAGAATCAGAAGTTGCGGCAATGGAAATATAGTTGACAGTATTCGCCTGTTCCTGCTGGAGAGGAATAAATGCTTAGCCCAAAGAAAGTCAAATATCGCAAACAACAAAAAGGCCGCATAAAAGGCATGGCGCAACGCGGAAATAGCCTGTCTTTTGGCGATTACGGCCTTAAGGCTATTGGTCGTGGCAGGATCACAGCCGAGCAGATAGAGGCCGCTCGGATTGCTATTACAAGGTGCGTTAAGCGTCGTGGAAAAATATGGATACGAATATTCCCGGACAAGCCTGTCACCAGTAAGCCTGCCGAGACCAGAATGGGTAAGGGTAAGGGCGCAGTGGATTCATGGGTGGCACTCATAAAGCCAGGCAGGATGCTCTATGAGATGGAGGGTGTAGATGAGGTTTCCGCCAGGGAGGCTCTTAGGCTGGCACAATATAAACTACCCATTCCTACTAAGATTATCGCTAGGAGTGAAATGCCATGAGCGTAGCTGATAAACTTAGGGAACTGAGCAGAGAAGAAATTCAACAGAAAGAAAAGGACCTTAGACAGGAGCTTTTTAATCTTCGGTTTCAGCAAGCCACTCACCAATTGGAAAACATAATGAGGATTCGTACTGTGAGGCGTTCAATAGCAAGAGCTAAAACAGTACTTGCAGAGAAAGCTGTTGAGTCTGAGGTATAGTAATGGAGCAGGGCATGAATGCCGAGAAGAAAATTCGCAAAACACTTATTGGTACTGTTGCCAGCGACAAGATGGAAAAAACGGTGGTTGTTAAGGTTGTTCGGCGAGTACAGCATCCAATGTATGGGAAGTATATACAGCGGCACAAGAAATATATGGCTCATGATGTAGAAAATAGCTGCAGAATAGGTGATAAAATTCTAATAGAAGAGTACCGTCCCCTGAGTCGACACAAACGTTGGCTTGTTAAAGGAATTCTTGAGAAGGCTCTCTAGAATAGAAAAAGGAAGGAAAGGATCATATCATGATCCAGCAAGAAACATTATTAAATGTCGCGGATAATTCCGGTGCAAAACGCGTGTGTTGTATTCGGGTTTTGGGTGGAACCCGTAGGCGTGTGGCAAGTATAGGGGATACGGTAGTTGTTTCGGTCAAGGAGGCCATACCAAATTCTAAAGTGAAAAAAGGTGATGTAGTTAAAGCCGTTGTAGTACGGACCAAGAAGGAGATATCCAGGGTTGATGGTTCTTGGATACGGTTCGACGAGAATGCAGCGGTTTTGATAAATCAATATGGAGAACCGGTAGGTACTCGAATTTTCGGACCGGTGGCCAGGGAATTAAGGGCAAAGCGTTATATGAAGATAATATCGCTTGCACCCGAGGTGCTTTAGTCCAAGGAGACCGGATCAATGAAAACCGTAAAGACATATCTGAGAAAAAATGACCGGGTAATGGTAAAGGCCGGCCGGGACAAGGGGAAGGTCGGCAAGATCCTTTCCATTTTGCCTGCAAAGGCAAGAGCACTTGTTGAGGGCGCGCAGATGGTCAAGCGCCATACAAAACCAGGTCCTGGTACAGGAGGCGGCATTTTAGAGAAGGAAGCATCCATCCACTTGTCTAATCTTATGCTAATTTGTCCCAAATGTACTGAGTCAGCGCAAATATCCAGAAAAATCCTGGGAGATGGCAATAAAGTCCGCGTCTGCAAGAAATGCGGAGAGGTCATTCCGACAGAAAAAAAGTAGGCCTTGTGGAGGCATTCAGGCATGGTTCTCTTAGAAGAGAGATATAAGAAAGAATGTGTTCCGGAATTAATGGAACATTTTGGATATAAGAATCCCCAGCAGGTGCCCAAAATCGAAAAGGTGATTTTGAATATGGGGCTTGGTGAGGCAATTGAGAATCCAAAAATTCTAGACTCTGCGGTTAAGGAATTAACCCTTATATCCGGACAAAAACCGGTAGTCACGAAGGCCAAGAAATCAATTGCAGCCTTTAAGGTGAGAGAAGGAATGCCCATAGGGTGTCGTGTGACCCTCAGAAGGCAACGAATGTATGATTTTCTTACAAAGTTTATTAACATTGCCATTCCCCGGATCAGAGACTTCAGAGGCGTATCGCCAAAGGCCTTTGATGGAAAGGGTAATTACACTTTGGGCGTTAAGGAACAGATTATCTTTCCTGAGATCGACTATGATAAAATAGACAAGATCAAGGGAATGAATGTGACGATAGTTACGAGTGCAAAAACCGATGATGAATCTCGGTACTTGTTGGACGTTTTAGGTATGCCGTTTCGTAAGTAATTATTTACTCCCTGCCAAGGAGTTTGAACGGTTAACGTAGGTAGGGTTCATCGAGGAGAGACCTTTGGCTAAAAAGGCGTTGATAAATAAGGCACAGAGGAAACCCAAGTTTGGTGTCAGAAAGTATAATAGATGTCCGATTTGTGGCCGTCCACGTGCCTTTATCAGAAAATTTGGCTTATGCAGAATATGTTTCAGAAAAATGGCATCTCAGGGAGTAATTCCCGGGGTAACCAAAGCCAGCTGGTAGTTGTAAAACTCCATACATTTGGGAGAGCTTGAATATGTCTATGACTGATCCTGTAGCGGACATGCTTACACGGCTCAGAAATGCCAATAAAGCAAGGCATGATAGGGTTGATATTCCTTCCTCTAATTTGAAGGTGGGAATTGCAGAACTTCTTAAGCAAGAAGGCTATATAAGCAACTTTCGTGTTTTCAAGGACAGACGACAGAAAATTCTTCGTTTGTTTCTCAGATACTCTGATGGGCAGCCTATTATTCTCGGATTAAAGCGAATAAGCAGTCCTGGATGCCGGGTATATTGTAAACAAGGCACAATTCCAAAGATAAGATCCGGGCTTGGCACAGCAATGATTTCTACATCAAAGGGCATCATGACAGATGTCGAGGCCAGGCAAAATAACGTAGGCGGAGAAGTTCTCTGCGCCATTTGGTAGTCTGGAGTTTTTTCATGTCTCGAATCGGTAAAAAACCCATAAGCGTCCCTTCAGGGGCCAAGGTCACCTTAGATGGACGTATTATTACTGTTCAGGGTCCCAAAGGTACCTTGAGCAGGGAAATACATCCCTTGGCAAGTGTTGAAAAAGATGGTGAATTCCTGGTAGTCAGGAGAGTTGATGATACAAGGCAAGGTCGATCAATACATGGGTTGTTTCGAACACTTATAAACAACATGGTAGTCGGGGTCACAAAAGGATTTACGCGGGAGCTTCTGGTAATAGGAGTCGGTTATAAAATTGAGGAGAAGAAGAATGAGCTGGTTTTTCACGTTGGCTATTCTCATCCGATAGAGTTTCCTCTTCCAGAAGGAATCAAGGCTCGGGTAGAGCGGCAAAAGGAAATTCGGGTAATCCTGGACGGATATGATAAGGAGCTTTTGGGACTTACTGCTTCAAGAATTCGATCTCTTAGGCCACCAGAGCCTTACAAAGGCAAGGGAATCAGGTATGCGGATGAACATATAATCCGCAAAGCTGGAAAGACTGCTGCACAGTAGTTATGGATTTCAGAATCATCAGCAATATTGCATATGGAAATAATTATGGCAAAGACCAGCCCTAGGTTGAAGGCGCGTTTAAGGCGTAAACAGCACATACGAAAGCATATATCAGGGACAGCAGAGCGCCCGCGGATGGTGGTTTTTCGGAGCAGCAAACACATATATGCTCAGATTATCGATGATGAACGAGGTGCCACAATTGCGGCTGCTTCTTCCTTGATTCCTGAGATCAAAAGCAAGGCAGGTGATCTTGAAGACAAAAAAACCGTGGCTAAAGAGGTCGGCCGGATTGTTGCCCAAAGGGCTAAGGAAAAGGGTGTAAATGCCGTGGCATTTGATCGTGGCGGATATCTATATCACGGCCGAATTAAGGCTCTTGCTGATGCGGCCAGAGAAGTCGGCCTTGATTTCTGAATTATAATAGGTAGTTGCTGTAAGGGGGGCGGAGTTGCAGGAAAAACATATAGATAACGAACAGGAACTGATAGAAAAAGTGGTCTATATTAACCGGGTGGCTAAGGTAGTCAAGGGTGGAAGACGCTTCAGCTTTAGTGCTCTTTCTGTGGTAGGTGATGGGGCCGGCAAAGTTGGTTTTGCCATGGGAAAGGCCAGAGAAGTTCCTGAGGCCCTCAGAAAAGCCCGCGAGAAGGCCACTAAGTCTATGATCAAGATACCGATGGTAAGCAAAACCATACCCCACGAAGTGATTGGGCATTTTGGCGCAGGCAGGGTTTTGTTGAAACCTGCGTCACCTGGTACCGGAGTTATAGCCGGAGCTGTAGTAAGGGCGATTATGGAGGCAGCGGGAATTCAGGATATATTGACAAAGTGCCTTGGCACCAAGAATCCGCACAATGTAATGCATGCCACATTTAATGGTCTGGAAGTTTTACGTATTTCCGTATCCAGGGCAAAGTGCCGTGGCAAAACCATCGAAAAAACAACGGCATAATTGAGGAATTTATTAATTAGGAGCCCATATGATTACATTGGATTCGTTAAGACCTCATCCCGGATCCAAACGTGCGAAAAAACGCGTTGGAAGAGGACAGGGGTCTGGACACGGGAAAACGGCCTGCCGGGGTGAGAATGGTCAAAAATCCCGATCCGGCGGCAGTATTCGTCCCGGATTCGAAGGCGGCCAGATGCCGTTGTATAGAAAACTCCCCAAAAGGGGTTTCAAGAACCGTTTCAGAAAAGTCTATGGCGTATTGAACATTGGTGATCTGTCAGAGATCAGGCATGAAGGAGTGGTGGATCTTGTTGTTTTGAAAGCATTGGGACTAGTACGTAAGCGCCATCATCTCCTGAAAATATTAGGTGACGGAGAGATACAGCAGCCGGTAACGGTTCGTACCCACGCGATCAGCAAAATTGCTAAAAATAAAATAGAAACTGCTGGTGGCCGGATAGAAATCATTACAGACCGAGGCCAGGGGGCAAATATTGTTTAAAGGTTTAGGGGGTATAGGCCAGGTACCGGAGCTGCGTAAACGCATTGGTTTTACGTTGCTTATGCTGGCTGTATATCGGGTTGGAGTCCAGATCCCTACTCCTGGTATTGATGTCGCGGCCATGGCGTCCTTTTTCGACCGTGCCCAAGGGACGCTATTTGGCATGTTCAATATGTTTTCTGGTGGAGCTCTTGAGAATATGTCCATTTTGTCTTTGGGCATAATGCCTTACATCAGCGCCTCCATCATTATTCAGCTCCTTACAGTAGCCATCCCGCACCTTGAGGCCTTAAAAAAGGAAGGTGAGGCAGGAAGAAAGAAGATCAGCCAGTATACCAGGTATGGTACAGTGGGCCTGAGCGTTATTCAGGGGCTTGGGATAGCCATCACTCTTGAGAGCCTGACAGCACCGGGTGGTGCTCCGGTCGTAGCAGAGCCCGGCTGGCCTTTTCGGCTCTTAAGTGCTCTGACCTTTATGTCTGGGACGGTATTTCTGATGTGGCTCGGAGAGCAGATTACGGAAAGAGGTGTTGGTAATGGTATTTCTCTGATTATCTTCGCCGGCATTGTAGCCCGGATGCCTTCAGCCATGATAGACACGTTCAGTCTGATGCGTACAGGTGATATACACCTGGCTTTAGTTATATTTCTTTTAGTGATGATGGTGGCGGTAATTGGATTTATTTGCTTTATGGAGCGATCCCACAGGCGTATTCCAGTCCAATACGCCAGGAGAGTAGTGGGGCGAAAGGTATATGGAGGGCAGAGCACCCATCTGCCTTTAAAAGTGAATACTGCAGGAGTAATACCACCGATTTTTGCGTCGTCTATTATGATGTTTCCTGCAACCATAGCCAATTTTATCCAGGTACCCTGGATGCAGAGCATAGCCCAGGGTCTGAGACCCGGAAGTTTGTTTTATGAGACGATCTTTGTAATGGCCATTATCTTTTTCTGTTATTTTTATACAGCCATGATCTTCAATCCGGTTGATATAGCAGACAATATGAAGAAGCATGGGGGTTATGTCCCAGGTCTCAGACCAGGAAGGCGTACTTCTGAATATATTGACAGGGTCCTGACCAGGATTACCCTAATAGGTGCTATTTATGTTTCTGCGATTTGCGTATTACCAAGCATATTGATTTCAAAGTTAAATGTGCCTTTTTATTTTGGTGGAACGGCCCTTCTGATTGTTGTAGGTGTGGGCATGGATACCATGGCTCAAATTGAGTCCCACCTTATCACCAGGAGCTACGAAGGCTTTATGAAAGGGGCCAGGTTGAAAGGAAGAAGGTAGAGTGAATACAAAAGGAATAAAGGTAAATTAGATGTCCAAAGGTGATGCAATACAGGTTGAGGGAAAGGTGCTTGAAACCTTACCCAATGCCATGTTTCGCGTTGAGCTTGAAAATGGTCACAAAGTACTTGCACATATTTCAGGTAAGATGCGTATGCACTATATAAAAATATTGCCCGGTGATACAGTGACCGTAGAGCTGTCGCCCTATGACTTGTCCAGAGGCCGTGTTGTATATAGGGCCAGGTAAATCTTAGTTGAAGAAAAAAATTGAATTCCGGTCCGAAAGAGCGAAGAGGAATATGCCATGAAGGTTAAATCATCAATCAGACGTCGTTGTAAGGACTGCAAAATAATCCGACGCAGAGGCATACTGCGAGTGCTTTGCAAAAATCCAAGGCACAAACAGCGACAAGGATAGGTAGGGGGTTGATCTGTGGCAAGAATTGCAGGTGTTGAACTGCCAAAGAATAAGAGGTTGGAGATTGCGCTTACGTATGTTTATGGGATTGGACGTACAACTGCCCAACAAATTCTGGATAAGGCAGAAATAGACAGAAACAAAAAAACCGATGATTTGATTGATCAAGATATCACGTCGCTACGGAAGATTATCGATGCAGATTGCAAGGTGGAGGGAGATCTTCGTAGAGAGGTGTCATTGAACATCAAGCGATTGATGGATTTTGGCAGTTATCGGGGACTTAGGCATCGTAGAGGACTTCCGGTTAATGGACAGCGTACCAAAACAAATGCTCGTACACGAAAGGGTCCCAGGCGCTCAGTAGTCAAAAAGAAGAGAAGAATTTAGTAACGGAGGGCGGAGTAATATGGCATCACCGAGAAGAGGTGGCCGAAAAGAAAAAAAGAATGTGCCGGAAGGTATTGTGCACATACGATCTACTTTTAACAATACTATAATAAACATAACTGATAAACAGGGGAATACAATTTCCTGGTCAAGTGCAGGGACCCAGGGTTTTAAGGGCTCGAGGAAAGGCACTCCCTTTGCCGCCCAGGTAGCGGCTGAAAACGCTGTAAGAAAAGCAGCGGACCATGGCATGAGAAGTGTTGAAGTACATCTCAAGGGACCAGGTTCCGGAAGAGAGGCAGCAGTGCGGGCCCTCCAGATAGCAGGGTTTAAGATTTCAGTTATTCGAGACGTAACATCAATACCTCATAACGGTTGCAGATCTCCAAAGAGACGAAGAGTATAGGACTGCATCAGAGTATTCAGTAGGCTTATTTATATGTTTCCAAGTTACCGGAGGAAGTATTTTGGCTAGATATACAGGACCACGATGTCGCTTGTGTCGCAGAGAGGGTTGTAAACTTTTTCTTAAGGGAGACAGGTGTTATTCAGATAAGTGTGCCTTTGAAAAGCGCAGTTATGTGCCGGGAGAACATGGACAGGGCCGGATAAAAGTTTCTGACTATGGGATTCGGTTAAGAGAGAAACAGCGGGTTCGGCGTATGTATGGATTACAGGAGGCACAATTCAGGAGTTATTTTGATAAAGCTGATCGTCAAAAGGGGGTCACCGGTACTAATCTTTTAGTACTCCTGGAAAGACGTCTTGACGGCGTGGTTTATCGCCTTGGCTTTGCTGAGTCCAGATCACAGGCCCGTCAGTTAGTCCGTCATGGACATTTCATTATAAATGGGAAAAAAGTGGACATACCGTCTTTTTTGGTAAAGCAGGGAGACGAAATCAAGGTAACAGAGAAGAGCAAATCTATAGCTCCACTCAAACAGGCAATGGGGGCAATTGCCCGTAGGGGTGTGCCTGAGTGGCTGGAACTGGATGAGGATAAGTTGCAGGGAACAGTGAAGGCAATGCCTGAACGAGGTCACATAACTATGCCTATTCAGGAACAGCTAATAGTTGAATTCTACTCTAAGTAATAACCTGTGATGTTGCTGACCCTAGAGATACTCTAGAGCAAAAAAATTGAATTATATCCAGAGTTCAAGAGGCTTAGATAGACGATATGACTGCTGAACAGATTCCATACTATCGCAACTGGCGGGAATTAATTCGTCCCAAGAAGCTGGAAGTTAATAGTGCAACACACACAAGCTTTTATGGCAAATTCAGTTGTGAGCCTCTGGAGAGAGGCTATGGTACCACACTGGGTAACACCTTGCGACGTGTACTCTTGTCTTCTCTACAGGGAGCTGCGATTGTTTCGGTAAAAATAGAAGGTGTGTTGCACGAACTGGGAACCATACCAGGGGTAATTGAAGACGTAACAGATATTATTCTTAATCTGAAGGGTGTACGCCTGAAAATTTTCAAGGATGAAGAAAAGATCCTGATATTGGAAAAACAAGGGCCGGGAGAAGTGCGTGCCGAGGATTTAATCGCTCCACATGGTGGAGTTGAGGTGCTGAATCCTGATCATCATATTGCCACATTGACGGAAGATGGTGAACTACGGATGGAAATGATGGCTAAATGGGGCAAGGGATACGTCTCTGCTGAAAGCAATAAGGACCCTGATCAGCCCATAGATACAATAGCTATAGATGCTCTGTTTTCGCCGGTCCAGAAGGTCAATTTTGTTGTTACGAAAGCCCGTGTTGGTCAGATGACTGACTATGACAAATTGACCATGGAGGTCTTGACCGATGGTACAGTCCTTCCTGAAGATGCCATGGCTTATGCTGCAAAAATTCTAAAGGATCAATTTAGGGTGTTCATTAACTTCGATGAGAAGGAGGAGTCTGAAGAGGAAAAGTTTTCTTCTGATTTTGGAGGCAAACTCGAATATCTGAACCGGCAAATTGATGAACTCGAATTTTCTGTACGCTCGGCCAATTGTCTTAAAAACGCAGATATACACTATATTGGTGAGCTGGTACAAAAAACAGAGCAAGAGATGCTCAAGACCAAAAATTTTGGCCGAAAATCTTTGCAAGAGATTCAGGAAAATCTCGATAGCATGGGATTACATCTGGGGATGAAGCTTCAGGGATGGAGCCGGCCCGAGAAAACAGATGAGGAAGAAAATACTGAAAAAAAAGAAGGTGATGAGTAATGAGGCACCGAAGAAGGACACGTAGGCTGGGGTGTAAGACAGCTCATCGTAAGGCGATGCTTGGAAATATGGTAACATCGCTGTTAAAGCATGGTCGAATTGTCACAACAGTTCCTAGAGCTAAAGAAGTCAGGCGTGTGGCTGACAAAATGGTTACTTTGGCAAAAAGATCGAGTCTCCATGCAAGGCGTCAGGCATTTTCAGTCATACGTGATCGCAAAGTCGTTACGAAGCTTTTTGATGAGTGGGGACAGGAATTTGCCGATCGAAATGGTGGTTATACCAGGATAGTAAGGATAGGCCCACGAAGGGGAGACGCTGCCATGATGTCTATTGTGGAACTGGTCACCGACTCCCTGGAGAAGCCCAAGTCTCAACGTAAGCCTCAAAAGATGGCATCTGCTGAATCCGTGATACCGCAGGCTGTTCCTCCGGAACCGTCTGTTGATAAGCCGGAAAGCATGAAAGAGGAGGATGGCCCTGCTGAGGAAACCCAAATCAGTGAGGAGGCATCCGTCGCTGAGGCTGGAATTGAAGAGGAAAAATCCGCCACCGGGGTTGATGCCGCAGAAGAAGAGGCAAGCGAGGATCACGAAGCTGTCGGCAATCAGACCTCCGAGGCAGATGTTGATTCAAAAGAGATGGGAGCAAAAGAGGAGGAAAAGGGCGTAGAGACCGGTAAAACTTGATTCGGTCCTTATAGTAACAACACGAATTTCATTAGTGTCGTATAATATGCCATAAATGAGGTTGATTGCCCTCAGAGCCGCAAGTTCTGAGGGCATTATTTGTTGAGAAAGCCGACTAAAAAGGATTAACTTTATTGACAACGTAAAAACAGGGGAATAAGCTTCAAAAACTACCTTGAGTTCACAACCTAATTCTATTGCTAACAGGGGTAAAGTATATGGCAAAGATGACCGGAAAACAAATGGTCGTAGAGGCCCTCAAACGGGAAGGTGTCGATGTTATCTTCGGTTTTCCCGGCGGGGCTATTATTGATTTCTACGATACCTTGGAAAAAGACGGCACTATAAAGCACGTCTTGGTCCGACATGAGCAAGGAGCGGCCCATGCTGCCGATGGTTATGCCAGGGCTTCCGGAAAGGTGGGAGTGTGTGTGGCCACGTCAGGTCCTGGAGCCACCAATACCGTTACAGGTATAGCAACAGCAAGTTTGGACTCGATTCCCATGGTAGTATTTACCGGTCAGGTACCCACTGCCCTGATTGGTAATGACGCCTTCCAGGAAGTGGATATCGTAGGCATCACACGTCCTTGCACAAAGCACAATTACCTTGTTAAAGACGTAAAGGACCTTCCTCAGATCCTTAAAGAAGCTTTTTATATAGCGAGATCAGGCCGGCCGGGTCCTGTCCTTATAGATCTTCCCAAGGATGTTCAGAACGGCAAGGCCGAGTTTAACTATCCAGAGAAGATAAAGCTCCGTTCATATAATCCTGTAATCGAGCCTCACGGCAAACAGATTGAGCGGGCCTACAGGTTAATAGAAAAGGCAAAGCGGCCTGTTATTTACGCAGGCGGCGGAGTAATTATTTCCAATGCGGACAAGGAACTCAGGGCCCTTGCTAAAGCGACGTGTATTCCGGTAACCATGACTTTGATGGGGCTTGGCGGATTTCCCGGCACCCACGAGCTGAGCCTGGGTATGCTGGGCATGCATGGTACATACTCTGCTAACATGGCCATGGCAAACAGTGATCTTATCATTGCTGCGGGCGCCCGCTTTGATGACAGGGTTACTGGAAAGATCGAGGCATTTGCTCCGCTGGCCAAGATAATTCATTTGGATATAGACCCCACTTCTATTCAGAAAAACGTGAAGGTGGATGTGCCGATAGTGGGTGATTGCAAGAGGGTACTGAAGAAACTGTTGGACGCCGCAAAAAATGGTGGGCGCCCTGCGGAAGCCTGGATGGACCAACACCAGGCCTGGTTGCAACAGCTTGATGCATGGAAAAAACGCCATCCCCTCACATATAAAGAGGAGCCTGGTGTTATCAAGCCTCAGAATGTCATTGAAAAGCTGTATGAGATGACAAAGGGACGGGCTATCATTACTACAGAGGTCGGTCAAAACCAGATGTGGACCGCCCAGTTCTACAAATTCGACGAGCCACGGACCCTCCTGACTTCCGGCGGCCTTGGAACCATGGGCTATGGATTTCCTGCTGCTATTGGGGCACAGATGGCCTTTCCTGACAAACTGGTGGTGGATGTAGCCGGTGACGGCAGTATACAGATGAATATTCAGGAGATGGCGACTGCCATGGAGCAACGCCTGCCTATAAAAATAGTTATTCTGAATAATCAGTTTCTCGGCATGGTTAGACAATGGCAGGAGTTGTTCTATGATCGCCGGTATGCAGCTACTGAGTTTGAGATGACCCCGGATTTTGTGAAACTGGCTGAGGCCTATGGGGCCAAGGGGTTTAGAGCAACCAAGCCGGAAGAGGTCGATGATGTGCTCAGTAAGGGTCTTGAAGCGGAAGGTCTGACGATTATGGAATTTGCTATAGCCCGCGAAGAAGGGGTATTCCCAATGGTCCCGGCCGGAAAGGCTACAACTGAGATGTTGCTCGTTTAATATCGAGGATAAGGAGCTTGGCCCTATGAAGCATACTCTATCTGTATTGGTTGAAAATACTCCTGGTGCTCTTTCCCGCATAACCGGGCTTTTCAGCGGGCGGGCGTTTAATATTGAGAGCCTTAATGTGGCTGCAACCCTGGACCCGACCCTGTCACACATCACACTGGTGACAAGAGGCGATGAATTCATAATTGAGCAAATAATCAAACAGCTCAGGCGCCTGGTGGATGTTTTCAAGGTCGTGGATGTGAGTGAAGGTGAGTTTGTTGAGCGCGAGATGTCCTTGATCAAAGTCCGGGCCGAGGAAGAGTCCAGGGCCGAGATATTACGCATTTGCGATATATTCCGTTGCAAGGTCGTTGACGTGAGCCCTAAATCTTACACCTTAGAGGTCACCGGACCGGAGTCAAAACTAAAGGCAGTAATAGAATTACTCCGTCCGATTGGAATCAAAGAGATTACAAGAACCGGTACCATAGCCATGATGAGAGAGAAAAAGACAATGTAACAGTTCACGGGTTCAGAGGTTCAGGGTTCACCGAAAATCTGAGCAGTTGTTTAGTGAATTTCGAACGGTCTTGCTACTGATTAGGAAAAGCAATTAATCATTTCCCGGCTGCCAAGGGGTGTGAACGATTACTAGAAAGGAGCTGTAATGAGGATTTATTACGAACAAGATGCCCCCATGGACATACTTCAAGGAAAGACCATAGCCATAATCGGCTATGGTAGCCAAGGGCATGCCCATGCCCAGAACTTGAGAGATAGTGGGTTGTCCGTTGTCGTGGGGGAACTCCCCGGAACACCCAATTATGATCTTGCAGTCAAACACGGGTTTGAGCCTGTAAGTGCCGGAGACGCTGCAGCCAAGGGAGATCTCATTATGGTCCTGGTGCCTGATCATGTCCAGGGCGGATTATACGAAAGTGCTATCAAGCCAAATCTGAAGACCGGGAACATGCTCCTTTTTGCTCATGGCTTCAATATTCACTTTGGCCAGATAATTCCTCCGGCTGACGTGGATGTTACTATGGTTGCACCCAAAGGCCCGGGACATCTGGTGCGCAGGGAATACGAAAAGGGCGCCGGTGTGCCCAGCCTGGTGGCCATACATCAGGATCACACGGGAGAAGCCCTTCAGAAGACACTTGCTTATGCAAACGGCATAGGCGCCACCCGTGCGGGGGTCATTGAAACCACGTATAAAGAAGAGACCGAGACTGATCTTTTCGGCGAGCAATGTGTCCTCTGTGGCGGGGTCACCGAGCTCATAAAAGCGAGTTTTGAGACACTGGTTGAAGCAGGTTATCAGCCGGAAATAGCATACTTCGAATGCTGCCACGAGCTCAAGCTCATAGTTGACCTGATTTACGAAGGCGGTCTGTCACAGATGCGTTACTCAATCAGCGATACGGCGGAATATGGCGATCTTACCAGGGGGAAGCGCATAATAACAGAAGAAACAAGAAAGGAGATGCGCAAGATCCTTGATGAGGTTCAGAGTGGCAGATTTGCCGGGGAGTGGATGCTGGAAAACCAAGTCAAACGCCCTGTATTCAACGCCCTCAGACAACGGGAAAAGGAACATCCTATAGAAGAGGTCGGCTCCCGCCTGAGGGATATGATGAGCTGGCTCAAGAAGTAGCTCCGGCTTTTTTCTAAACCCTTAATGCATTCTCATCGCATTCCGGTTGCCAAGGAAGGAGTCCCTTTTATAGGTATTGCCGTCCTGGCCGCTGTGATATGTTCTTTACTCAACTGGCCTGTTCCGGCCGTGGTCTTTTTTGTGATTGCGGTCTTTGTTCTCTTTTTCTTTCGGGACCCTGAGCGTATAATTCCATCAGGCTCGGGTCTGGTGGTATCACCTGCTGACGGTCGGGTCATAGAGATAGCTGAAGACAACACGGGCTCCCTTAATGGAAAAGACGTAAAGCGAATCAGTATATTCATGAATATTTTTAATGTGCATGTAAACAGGGCCCCAATTACGGGCAAGGTTCAACAAATTTCGTACCAGCCGGGATCCTTCTGGCCTGCTGACCGCAAAAGGGCCTTGCTTGAAAACGAGCGAAATGCCCTTTTGATCCGCAGCGAGGACGGAATGGAGCTGACCGTTGTACAGGTGGCGGGTATAATAGCCAGGCGAATTGTTTGTTGGGCTGAGGTCGGTGATAGTGTTAAAATCGGTGAACGCTTTGGACTTATTCGTTTTGGATCTCGTCTTGACGTGTATGTCCCGAAGGATGCTTCAGTGTTGGTGAAAAAGGGCGATCGGACAACGGCCGGGCAGACGATTCTTGCCCGAAATGGTAGCAAGTAGCGATTTCTAATTTCTAATTTCTAATTCCCAATTTCTAATTTCTAGTGGGGGGGTCTCCCATGAAACAAAAGCAAAGTGGTGATTCAGCAGACAAGACTGCAAGACGCAGCATATATCTCCTCCCAAACCTGCTGACCTCGGCAAGCCTGTTCAGCGGATTCTATGCCATTATTGCCGCGATTAAAGGGAATTATCAGGCCGCTGCCGTGGCCATTTTAATATCCTTTGTCCTGGATGGTCTGGACGGCAGGGTGGCTCGCTGGACCCGTACTACGAGTAGATTTGGTATGGAGTATGATTCCCTTTCAGACCTGGTGGCCTTTGGAGTGGCCCCGGGCATACTGGCCTTTATGTGGGGGCTGCAGGATTACGGCCGGCTCGGATGGCTTGCTGCCTTCCTGTATGTGGCAACCACTACCCTCAGGCTTGCCAGATTCAATACCCTGAGCCAGAGCAGCAGCAGCACAAGGGATTATTACTTCCTTGGTCTGCCATGTCCTTCTGCAGCGGCTGTATTGGCTACATCTGTGCTTTTATGTCAGCATGTCGGTATATTTGGGCCGGTTCGTCATGTGACAGTGCTGCTCATGGTCTATGGCCTTTCCTTCCTGATGGTCAGCAATGTGCGTTACTATAGTTTCAAGGAAGTCCGCTGGCTTCAGCAGCACCCTTTTTCCGGTATGGTAGTGCTGATTCTGGCCATAATGGTAGTTGCTATGGAGCCCAAGGTGACGCTATTTGTCCTTATAGCTACTTATGTGATATCCGGGCCTGTCTTGATGTCCATTAGGGCCCTGAGACCCCGGTCGTTGAGGTCTGGTGCGGAACATCACAGTAAAGATGTTTCCCCTGGCAGAGATGAGGGGACGTAAAAAAAATAGTAAACGCTTACAGTTCGGTGGGTTGCGGTAAAACGGGTGTTGTAATCCCGTGAACGGTTACAAAAAAATGAATAGCAGTGATAGGATAATAATATTTGATACCACATTAAGGGACGGTGAGCAGTCCCCTGGTGTATCTCTAAATGTTGAGGAAAAACTCCAGATCGGGAGGCAGTTGAAAAAGCTGAATGTCGATGTGATCGAGGCCGGATTTCCTGTTGCTTCCCCAGGTGACTTTGAGAGTGTTAAGCGCATTGCGCAGGAACTCAGGGGCTTACAGGTTGCTGCCCTGGCCCGTGCCAATGAGAAAGACATCGATACTGCCTGGGAGGCCATAAAGAAGGGAGAAAATCCTCGAATACATACGTTCATTGCTACCTCTGATATCCACCTCCAGTATAAACTGAGAAAGACCAGGGAGCAGGTACTGGATATGGCCCAGGCTGCGGCAGGATATGCTGCAAAATACACCAGCAATGTGGAGTTTTCCGCTGAAGACGCAAGCCGGAGCGATCTGGATTTCCTCTGCAAGGTCTTTGAGGCAGTGATAGACGCCGGTGCCACCACTGTTAATTTCCCGGACACAGTAGGATATGCCGTACCGCATGACTTTGGCAGGATGATCCGATATGTGGTCGAGCACACTCCCAACATCCACAAAGCGATCTTGAGCATACACTGTCACAATGATCTGGGACTGGCCACAGCGAATGTGCTGACAGCTTTAGAGCAAGGTGCAAGACAAGTGGAGTGCACTGTGAATGGCATAGGTGAGAGGGCGGGAAATGCCGCCATGGAAGAGGTGGTCATGGCCATCCGTACCAGGCGAGACGTCCTTCCCTATGACACGGCGATATGTTCTCAACACATCATGGCT
The DNA here is from genome assembly GCA_965539945.1 of uncultured bacterium. GTDB lineage: Bacteria > Desulfobacterota > Dissulfuribacteria > Dissulfuribacterales > UBA3076 > UBA3076. The sequence continues at coordinate 2,204 of CBETWD010000032.1, read as the reverse complement.
GCCAGCCGGCTGGTAAGCATGCTTACCGGAATGGTAGTTCAGGCGAACAAGGCCATAGTGGGGGACAACGCCTTTGCACACGAGGCCGGGATCCACCAGGACGGAGTCTTAAAGGAACGTACTACGTATGAGATTATCGATCCCAAGGACATAGGTCTTAGCAAAGGGACCCTGGTCCTTGGGAAACATTCCGGGAGACATGCCCTTAAGGCAAAGCTTGAGGAAGTAGGCTACAAGCTCAGCGATGAAGAGATCGACAGGGTATTTATAAGGTTCAAGTCCCTTGCAGACAAGAAGAAGGAGGTTTATCCGGAGGATGTTGAGGCCATTGTGGCAGAAGAGGTGCTCCGGATTCCTGATCGTTATCGTCTTGTTTACCTCCATGTTGCCGGTGGTAGCGGCATCAGACCGACTGCAACCGTAACAGTGGAAATAGACGGCAAGGAGGTCGATGGAGTGAGCCTGGGGGCCGGTCCGATAGATGCGGCCTATAAGGCAGTAGCCAAGCTCGTAAAGACTGAAAGCAATCTGCTCCGTTTTGCTGTAAACTCCATTACAGGAGGCACGGATGCCCAGGGAGAAGTCTCTGTGCGTCTTGAAGAAGGCAGCTATGTGGTCACAGGCCATGGGACCGATCCTGATATAATTACTGCTAGTGTCAGGGCATACTTGAATGCCCTGAATCGTCTTGAACACATGAAAGAAAATGCGCTGCAAAAAAATGTTGGGTTGTGAATTAGGGTTCAGAGGTTCAGAGGTTCAGGGTTCAGGGTTCAGGGTTCAGGGTTCATTTGAATCCTTTAGATGAATTTGCTGCATCGAACTCTGAACCTCTGAACCTTTGAACCCGTGAACGGTTACGAGAGTATATTATGAGCCGATCGATGACGATAGCTGAAAAGATCCTGGCGGCCCATGCCGGTCTGGACAGTGTGGAGCCGGGTCAACTGGTAGAAGTTGATGTGGACTTTGCACTAGGCAACGACATAACAGCCCCAATTGCCATAAAGACCTTCAGACAGGCAGGTGTAAGTACTGTTTTTGATAAAGAAAAGATCGCCCTGGTGTCAGACCACTTTGTTCCTAACAAGGATATTATGAGTGCTGAGCAGGCCCGGCTTCTCCGGGAGTTTGCCGCTGAACAGGGTATTGTTCATCACTATGACGGCGGAGAGTCCGGAGTAGAACACGTGCTGCTCCCGGAAAAGGGCCTGGTGCTTCCAGGTGACGTGGTTATAGGGGCTGACAGTCACACGTGTACGTACGGTGCCATGGGGACCTTTGCTACAGGGGTAGGGAGCACTGATCTGGCTGCCACCATGATGACAGGGAAGACCTGGTTCAAGGTACCTGAGTCCATAAAGTTTGTATACACAGGAAAGCTCAGGCCCTGGGTCGGCGGTAAGGATTTGATACTCTATACCATAGGCGATATCGGTGTGGATGGAGCCTTGTATATGGCCATGGAATTCACGGGTCCGGTGATTGATTCCATGTCAATGGCCGGCCGCTTTACCATGTCCAATATGGCCATTGAGGCCGGTGGCAAAGTGGGGCTTATTAATCCCGATGATACGACCTTAAATTATGTGACTGGCCGGGCGGTCAGGGATTTTACTCTATATCGCAGTGATGAGGACGGCCGATACGTCAAGGTTATTGAATATGACTGCACCGAGATAGAACCTCAGGTGGCCTGCCCCCATCTGCCTGAAAATACCAAGGGTATTTCAGAAGTGGGAAATGTGTCCCTGGATCAGGTGGTGATCGGTTCCTGTACGAATGGTCGTCTGGAGGACCTGGCCCTGGCCGCTGATGTCATATCCGGACGCCGGGTGTCAAAAGGTCTGAGACTCATTGTCCTTCCTACTACTCCCACAGTGTATATTCAGGCCCTTGAGAAGGGATTCCTCACGACTTTTCTAAATGCCGGCGCGGTGATAGGGCCACCTACCTGCGGTCCCTGTCTTGGAGGGCATATGGGGGTTCTTGCCAAGGGGGAACGGGCGCTTTCCACGACAAACAGGAATTTTGTCGGCCGGATGGGACACCCTGAGAGCGAGGTATATCTGGCGAATCCGGCCATTGCCGCTGCAAGTGCGGTGTTGGGCAGGATTGGAAGTCCTGACGAACTGTAAGGGAAGTATGAATTATGAAAATCAAGGGAAAAGTCTGGAAATTTGGAAAAAATATAGATACGGATG